>VFJK01000074.1 GCA_009886125.1 Geobacter sp.
AGGCCATAGATGACATTCTGATTCGTCACATCCGCCTTGGTACCGATACCGAATCCACCCACGGCGAGAGCGGGGGACCCTTTGAATATCGATCCTTCCGGAGTGCCGAGCTTGGCGTTGAAATAAAATGGATGGCTATCTCCGGGAACAGTACCGTTAACAATTGAGTCTACTCCGATCTCCATCTTCAGCTTTTCGAAGGGGAGCACCCCTGCACCGAGACCAAGATCATAGGTATTAGCCCCCTTTGAGGTTGAACTCCTGACATAATTGTCGATGTCAAGGTGAACCTGCTTGAAATCGCGAACATCTGTCGAAGGAATCCAGATCTGGGTAGTGGGAGTTGCCATGGCCACCCCGGTTGCTACCAAAAGGGTCGAGAGAACAGAGAGTAGAATTCTTGCAATCATAATAGAAAACCTCCTTAAGTTATTGACGTGGATCATGCGGAAACCCTCTGATTACCAGTCATCAGCGCCTCCCTGACCTTTGTTGCCAGAGAGCGCTTGGAAAATGGCTTCTGCATGAAACACCTGTTTTTATCCATCTTTCCTCGGGAACGGATAATGTCAGCAGAGTAGCCTGACATATACAGGCATTTCATGTCGGGGCTGGAGAGAAGTAGTTCATCTGCCAGATCGGATCCGTTCATACCGGGCATGATAATATCTGTCAGCAAAAGGTCGATCCGGCCATGATATTCATGGTCAAATCGTTTTGCCTGTTCAGGGGAGTCTGCAAACAATACCCTGTATCCCAAATCAGATAGAATGGCAGTTCCCATCTTGAGAAGTGCCGGTTCGTCCTCCACAAACAGAATTACTTCACTCCCGCCGACAGTTTCCGGAACCTCTTCTGCCACGCTCGCAGCACTACTTTCTTCAGCCGCCAGAAAAATCCTGAACTCAGTTCCCATCCCCGGCTCACTGAACACTTTAATGAATCCGCCAGTCTGGTTGACAATACCAAATACGGTAGCCAATCCGAGACCAGTCCCATGACCAAGCTCTTTTGTCGTATAAAATGGTTCGAAAATATGT
The DNA here is from genome assembly GCA_009886125.1 of Geobacter sp. Lineage (GTDB taxonomy): Bacteria > Desulfobacterota > Desulfuromonadia > Geobacterales > DSM-12255 > VEOV01. The sequence goes on from VFJK01000074.1 coordinate 1,041, forward strand.
TCGAGCTCATCAGTTTCAATTCCGCTGCCGTTGTCCTTCACAGAAAACAGTACATAATCTCCTGACGGCATATCAGCATAGTCGCCCTCCCCGGCCTCATCCAGAGTAATATTTTCTGTCTGAATGCAAATTTTGCCGACCCCGGCGATTGCATCACGCGCATTAACGCAGAGATTTGCCATAATCTGGTCCAGATGAGTTGAGTCTATTTTCACCCTCCAGAGTTCACGGCCAGGATTCCAGGAAAGTTCAATATCCTCTCCGATCAGTCGCCGCAACATTTTCAACATCTCCGTAATGGAATCATTAAGGTCCATAACCTTCAGTTCTATTGATTGCTGCCGTGAAAACGCCAGCAACTGGCCCGTGATATTAGCAGAACGGTTCGCTGCATCCAGAATCTCTTCCAGGCGGCTTCGAAGGCGGTCGCTAAGTTCTGTATCGGTCAAAG
>VFJK01000148.1 GCA_009886125.1 Geobacter sp.
CAAAATATACCCTGATACGCTATCGTGTCGACGGGATGCTGCACAGCAAGATAAAAGTCCCTGCCGAACTCCATTCAGCGGTTGTCTCCCGGCTGAAGATACTTGCCAAAATGGACATTGCAGAGCGGAGACGCCCCCAGGACGGCAGGATCACAGTAAAGGCCGGTATCAGGATCGTTGATATGCGGGTATCCTGTCTCCCCACAATCAATGGAGAGAAGGTCGTTCTCCGTATGCTTGACAAGAGCTCCGCCATCAAGGGGTTGAGTGATCTGGGCGTTATGCCGGATGAGCTGAAGAGGCTTCAGTTCATGGCAGCACGGCCGCAAGGGGTCATCATCAGTACCGGCCCGACCGGAAGCGGCAAGACGACCATGCTCTACTCGATCCTTGCTTCGATCATGGATCCGAACAAGAATTTCGAGACGATAGAAGAGCCGGTAGAGTACTTTCTCGAAGAGGCGACCCAGGTCGCCGTACGTGAGAAGATCGGACTTACCTTTGCACAGGTGCTCCGCTCGACATTGCGGCAGGATCCGGACATCATCCTTGTCGGCGAGATGAGGGACTTCGAGACAGCTGACGTTGCCTTCAAGGCAGCTTTGACCGGGCATCTTGTCTTTACCACGCTTCATACCAACAGCTCTGTCGCCTCGATCACCCGTTTGATGGATATGGAGATAAAACCGTACATCATCGCCTCAGCTCTCCAGGGGATCATTGCCCAGAGACTGGTACGGAGGATCTGCCCTGGCTGTATCACCCAGGTAGAGCCGGACCCCGAACTGCTCCTGTCCCTCAAGGTCCCTCCCGGAGCTCTCGGCGCGACTGTCGGCAAAGGGAACGGGTGCGAGAAGTGCAACAACAGCGGCTATCTGGGCAGGGTCGGTATTTTCGAGCTTTTTGTCATGACCGATGACTACCGGCATATGATAAGCAGCGGCTACCGGGAGAGCGAGCTTCTGCAGATCGCAAAAACCGAGGGGATGCGGACCCTGGTCGCGGATGGCCTGGAAAAGGTGAAGTCCGGCCTGACGACACTTGAAGAGCTCTTTCGTGTCCTCGGACCGCAGACCGGGAACGAACGGAAATGTGATGGCTGTGAACGGTTGATCGATCCCAAGTATGTGTACTGTCCCTATTGTGGTACATTCAGAAGCAATTACTGCCATACCTGCCGGCTTCCGATGGAAGCGGATTGGGTGCGATGCCCGTTCTGCGGGGTACAGAAGTGAGGAAAGATCATGAATGAGCCACTTGAAAAAAGAGCCCCTACTGTCATGTTCGTCGATGATGAACCATGGGTACTCACGGCATTCCAAAGGATTTTCGAGGATACCGGCTATCGGTGTATCTACTGCAGCTCCCCTTCCGAAGCGCTTGAACAGGCCAAGTCAGTGAAAGTGTGGGTCGTGGTGTCTGATAACCAGATGCCGGGCATGTCCGGGATCGACTTTCTCTGCAACATGAGGAAGATCTCTCCTGACACCGTCAGGATAATGATGACTGCCTATGCGAATCTCGGGGTTGCGATATCGGCGATCAACCGGAGTGAGGCGTTTCGGTTCATAACAAAACCGTGGGATAACGATGAACTGCTGTCTCTGGTGGAAGAGGGGGTCGCCCGGCATGACATCCTCACCTCCATGCGGAGCAGAGATGAATCGCGCTACAGATCTCTCGCCCAGACAGTCGCATTGAAAGACCCGTATACCCGGGGACACTGCGACCGTGTCGCCGATTATGCCGAGCGGCTTGCCCGGGCAGCCGGCGTTGAGGAGCCGCTCATCACTTGTATCCGTCACGGCAGCATCCTGCACGACTGCGGGAAGATCGGGGTGCCTGAAGAGGTTCTGAATTTTCCGGGAAAGCTGACGCTGGAAGAGTTCGAGATAATAAAACAGCATCCGGACTGGGGAACGCAGGTCGCCCGTGAAGCCCATATGCCGGAGGCGGTCGTTAATGTGATCCTGTATCATCACGAGAGGATCGACGGAAGCGGCTATCCTGCCGGGCTGGCAGGTGAAGCGATCCCGCTTGAAGCACGGATAGCGGCAATTGCTGATGTGTTCGATGCTCTTACGAGTGACAGGCCTTACCGGAAGGCAAACACGTTCGGTGAGGCGACAGCTGTCCTGAACGGACTGGCAGGGCTTCTGGATACTCGACTTCTGGAAATATTCAACAAAAAGGTGATTCCTGAACTTACTGATCAATATCCGACGGCAGGAATGTCATCTCCTTCTCCGGACCACCTCTACCCGTAGCAAAGTTCTCTACAAAACTGTCGATCTGGCTTGAGACACTCTCTTTCAGCTGTGCCGAGAGCATCGCTTCGCGTTTTTTCTGGTCAACAGCCGGGATCTGGCGCACTTCATAGTGGACATGAGGGCCAGTCGATCTGCCGGTACTCCCGGAGCGGGCAATGACGGTCTTTGTTGTCACATGAGTCCCCGGTGTGACGAGGATCTCGGAGTTATGGCCGTACAGGGAGATATACCCCTTGCCATGCTCGACAGCTACAAGATTGCCGTATCCCTTGTACTGTCCGGCAAAATAAACCGTCCCGTCCTGAGTTGGATACACCGGTGTCCCGATGGGAACGGCAATGTCCCAGCCATTGTGCATGAACATCCTGCCGCTGCCGAACGGGTCAAGCCTCATCCCGGGGCTTGAGGTCAGGACGCCGCCGTCAACAGGCGATTTTCGCTCTGCAAGCGCTGATGTCGCAGTCATGCTCAGAATCATGGTCAATAACAGCAGGAACGATCTCACGGACATCTGTCTCCGGTACAGCGTAGATGAAACATGATACCATTAAACGGCAAAATTATATACTAGGAAATCAGGCTCTTCCAGGTATCCCCTTCCAGAAAACTCCCCCGGACGTTGTCTTCCATCTCCAGGAACCGTTTGTACGGGATCGTGAAGGAGAGGCAGCCGGCCCCGAGAGAGCTCTTCAGATACTGCCGGGCCGTGATGTCGGTCATCCCGACAATGCAGCGCGGCGAATCAGTAGCCGCTTCATGATACGAGAGGACCCCCGTGATCTGACACGCTGCCAGATGCGGGATCATGACCGCATCAGAGCGTGCCTGATCGTAGTTGGCGAGTATAACGCAGGCTGAAAGCTGGTCCGGGGTGACAAAGAGGGTGACTGATACCGGAACCTCGGATCGATCGAGCGCTGCCAGAGGTTTGAAGATGACATACCGCGCTTCGATATCCATGATCGGGAGCAGATCCAGAAAGCCTTTGACGAGGAGTGGGTTCTTCCGGTACCGCTCTCCATGGAGAAAGTGGTCACAGAACTCCTTCCGTGCTCCCCCGTTGAGCATGGCCTGGGCTATGATCGGGCCTGCCGGACTGTTTTCGTTCCCGTCTGAAAGGAACCGGCAGAACCCTTCGATCCCTCCCGGAAAACTCTGGTAGCAATCACCGAAGCCGAGCCCGACGCCTCCGCCGGGGCAGCCGTAGGTCTCGCGGTCAAAGGCGACGCTCTTCCCCTTCGCAGCAGCAGCGACCAGTGACATGACGCAGCCCCATCTCCCCTTCTCGAACATCACGGCATCTTCGGGGAGCGTGTCGCTCCAGAGAAGGGCCACCGGTTGCGAAGCAAGTTTGATCGATGCGGCTATTGTGCTGTTCATACGCGTTTCCTCCCGTGATTTTGGATCAGGTTTTCCTGTTTCAGCCGTTCATGTAGCTGCTGCATCCGGATTCAACGGAACGATGCGCCTTGCGTCTTGCCGTGAATCGTCAGTATATCGTAATACTCTTCCTTCTTCTTGTACGAATTCAGGATTTCATTGGCGGTCGCGTTCGCTGTTCGTTCCATCTCGCTGCAGCTGCGCATCGGACCAAGACCGGAAAGTACGGATTCGATCTCCTGCGCGGCCTTTATACCAAGGTCACGATGACCGTCTTCATGATTCTGGAGAGCCTTCATATTGTTCTGCCAACGCTCCCTCAATTCCGGACTCACTTTGGCGGCGTTTTTCCATCGGGGCATGATGAACGTAACGTTAACGGAGGTAGTGACATCATGAATGCGACATCCCCCGGAAACCTTTTGCAAGCCGAATCTCCAGCGTACTCCCCACTTCGTACTGGCATCTCCCTCGCCTTTGCTTTTGGCTTCGGGGCCGGCTTTTTCCATCTGCGCTCTCAGGTCGTGTGAGGTAGCACCCGAAATGGAGTAGTAAGTGTGCCTGATGGAAACCGACGGTCTGGCATGGGCAAAACCGGCCAGAGAGCAGAATAGCGCAAGCGCCAGGAATAAACTCACGATCCTTGTTTGGGGGCGGCGGATAACCTCGAATCCGAACAACATAAACTGCGTCCCCTTAGCCTCTTGAATGTCGCGAAAGGCAAGAATATTGTCGCGTATTGTCATGAATTCAGTTTGCGTGCCAACGGGGCTGAGGCTGACCGGGAGGTCTTTTCGGCCCGGTCGTGCCGATGGTTGGACTCTCTGCGCTCACGTCTCACTCTCTTTGGCCAGAACTTTCGTTCAAAACAATAAAGTTGTAATTGTAACGCAATTGCTTTACAGTTTGAAGCATGACAGGAGGTGGTCGTTATGGCAAAGAATGCAACTATAAACATGCGGGTCGATGCATCACTAAAAACTGACGTCGAGCGTATTCTTCATCTGCTTGGCATCTCCACTACCGAAGCAATTAACATGTTTTTGAATCGAGTTCGCCTTTCCAAGG
>VFJK01000187.1 GCA_009886125.1 Geobacter sp.
GTGCGCTACAACAGTGATTACGGCGCGATGCTAGTTGAAGCGAATGAATCGCAGATCACTTTTCAATTTATCACCCGCACCGGCGTTGTCATTGATACGTATACATTGAACAATGGGGAGAAAATTCTGAACGGTGGTTTCAATGCTTATCCAACAAGCACGTCAAAAATCCCCACCAATTGGAAAGCGGTTAAGTTTTCCACAAGTGATGGAAAAACCACAACCGTGAAAAAGGAAGGCGTGGCTTCGGTCAGGATCATAGGCACGGGAGTCAGTAAGACTTTGAGTCAAACGCGGACACTCATTGGTTCAAAAGACGACTTGTTTACCTTCTCGTTCTGGGTGAGAGGTAGCGCCATACCAACTGCGGGAGTTTGCCGGGCGCAAGTATTTCTATATAACGGATCTGTGTTAAAGCAAACCAAAACCCTGAATTGCCCAACCGGTACGCATGGGTTTCAAAAGAAAACAATCACATTCAAAGCAAACGCCGCATATACCAAAGTGGTGATCAAGTTCACATACAGCAAAGCCAGTGGTCAGGTCTGGTTTGATGCGGTTAGTTTGGTGAGATAACTGCGTTTGTCCAAAGAGCCGCGCGAGAAATCGCGCGGCTCTTTGGACAATATTCCCGCGCACGATCGTGATCGATGAAGCTGTGAAGGGGGAGAGTATGCAAGCAAACAGGGAAACAAGCAGGCAAGTATCAGAAGAAGGAAGACCAGTTATCAGTAAAAAGCCTTGCAAAGACAGAATGTCTTTGCAAGGCTTTTTGATTCTCATTTCCTCATGGATAAAACTCATTACAAAAAGTACTTGCATTTCGGCGCGAAATCAGTATACTGTTTACATCGGACAGGGGATCATTACAGCCAGCGTCGAATGTCCATATCCCCTTTGGTTATCAATCGTTTTTATTCAGATTGGAGGGTCCTATGAACAAAAGTCAATTTGGGTTGTTCGTCAGAATCGTTTTAAACTTAACCATTATCACAGGTCTATTATTGTCGATCTTCGCCAGCCCTCGATTCGCCCGCGCCTTGGGCACAATCCGTTATGCAATATCTGGTGGAGTTGTTAGCGGCTCAAGCAACAGTTGGGGGAGTGCTTGTGAGCTTCGGTATGCGCTAACAATGGTGGCGGTCTCCGGCGACCAGATTTGGGTCAAAGCCGGAACTTACAAACCCACTTCTGGCACAGACCGTTCTATTAGTTTTGTTCTGCTCAATGGAGTAGCCATTTATGGAGGGTTCAAATGGGACAGAAACCGCTCTTGGTCAAAGGGATCCAGTAGCAAATGTAACAATCCTAAGCGGGGAAATTGGGGCGGCTGGCACCTCAGATAATTCTTATCACGTCGTCATCGGCAGTGGCACGAACGACACAGCGGTATTGGATGGCTTTACGATTACAGCCGGGAACGCGACCAATGATAAGGGAGGTGGAATGTGGAATTATGATGGTAGCCCGACGCTGGAGAATTTAATCTTCAATGCCAACTATGCCCAATATGGTGGAGGTATGTATACTGGGCGCGGGCATAAATTGAGGTTTTAAGAATGCACTGAAAAAAGGTTGGGTAAAATAAAGCCATGGCCATTCGATTTGAATTTACGCCAGCACTCATTGCAGA
>VFJK01000092.1 GCA_009886125.1 Geobacter sp.
GGCACCATCACTGCCGGCTGGTTTCTGAAGCAGTTCAGCGGCTCGACCCGTTGGGCTCATCTCGATATTGCCGGCACCGCCTGGAGCGACAAATCACGCCCCTGCTCCCCCAAAGGTGCGACAGGAATCGGCGTCAGGCTCCTGATCGAATACCTGCGGAGCAGATGATTCATTTATTTGTTTTTCATCAGGCTCCGGAAATGCAATAATCGGATTTAAGAGTGACTTTTTACACGAACAAGGAGTGTACGAATGGATACTATCGATGCCATAAAAACCAGAAGAAGCGTACGGAAATTCTCTGATACACCGGTCGAAGCTGAGAAACTTCAGACCGTCCTTGAAGCGGTCCGGGCGGCTCCCTCCTGGTCCAATATGCAGTGCTGGAGAATGGTGGTTGTCAAATCCCCTGAAACAAAAGCCAAAATCAGTGAATACTCCTTTGTGGAGTCCTTCTTTGCGACGTACGGGTATAAATCCAATCCGGCCCAGAAAGGTATCGCTGATGCACCGGTCGTACTGGTCCTCTGCGCTCTGCCGGGGAAGTCCGGAGAGATGGGCGGACAGCAGTACTATCTCACCGATATCGGCATCGCTTCTGAAAACCTGATGCTGGCTGCGCACGCTCTGGGGTTGGGGAGTGTCTTTGTCGGCGTGTTCGATGAAGAGAAACTGGGCGACCTGCTCGGTATCCCCCCTGAAATCCGGATCGTCGGGATCTTCCCTCTCGGTTACCCGCTGACCGAACCCAAAGCCGGACCACCGCGGAAACCCCTTGAAGAGATCGTCTATTATGAAAAGTGGAAGGAATAGAAACCTATGAGAAGAGAACTATATGTGGGAAGTCTCCCCTTTGAGACCACTGAAGAGGACCTTGTACGCCTCTTCTCCGTATCCGGTGAAGTACAGTCGGTCCATATCATAACTGACAAGATCTCCGGGAAGTCGAGAGGCTGCGGGTATGTCAAGATGACAACGGTAGAGGCGGCGAAAGATGCTATTGACTCGCTGGACGGCGCTCTGGTCGATAACAGGAAAATAACCGTTTCCGAGGCTCGCGAGCAGAAACCGGTCAAGGATGCATCTGTCCGAAGGACGCCGTTCAAGCCTAGATCAGAGGATCTGAAAAATTTCCGTAAATAATGCAAGATCCGGCTTTGCATTTTCCTTGTTTTTCTGCTATGTATACAGTATTGATTACAAATGGATAGCGCATCAGATCAAAATTTATCCGCCTTAAAATGGCGCTGGGGGTTCAGAGTGGAACAGAATCAATGTGGCATTGGAACAGGGACGATCGTCCTTTCATTCATCACCGGTCTTACAGCCGGTATTGCAGCAGCACTCCTTATCGATTCAGGAAAAGTCAAAAACCTTGTTTCTGACGACCAGGACGATCAGCTCTTTATCTGATCTGCATTTTAAATATTTATCTTTCTTTAAGGGGACTTTTGTCCCCTTTCTTTATTTAAAGGACTCGGAATTAACTGATATACCAGGTTTTCCGAGTCCCTAAGGAGTACAGGAAATGCGCAAAGAGACCACGACCAGATGGGATCTCTCATCACTCGCCCCTGAATCAGCCGAACGGTTCACTGAGCTGCTTGAGGATGCTATACAAGAGTCGCTTGAACTTGGGAACAGATATCGAGGGAGGATCGCATCACTTGCCGCAAAAGAGCTGCTTGAAGCCCTGGCAGAGTACGAAAAGCTGCAGATAAACGTCATCAAACCGCAGTACTATGCCCATCTCCTCTTTGCCGAGGATTCAGGCTCGGAACTGGCGAGAAAACTTTCCCAGGAGGCAGCCGAATCCGGAAACCGGCTCTCCAGGGAACTGCTCTTCTTTGATATCGAAATAATGGATATCCCGGAAGATCGCTTCAATACGCTGTACGCAGATCCTACCCTTCAGAATTACCGGCACTACCTGGCGATGATCAGAAAATTCACCCCCTTTACCCTGCCGGAGCGCGAAGAGCAGCTCCTGAAGCTGAAGGACCTGACCGGGACTACAGCGTTTGTGCGCCTCTTTGATGAACTCTCCGCCTCGTTTACCTTCACCATGGAGATCGAAGGCGAAAGTCGTGAAATGACCGGCGAAGAGCTTCTCGGTTTTCTGCACCATCCTGACAGGGAACTGCGGGAACGTGCGTTCTCTCTCTTTCTTGAACGACACGGTGAGAACAGTCTTGTCTACAGCACTATTTTCAACACTATCGCCCTGGATCACGCAAAAGAGACAGAACTGAGAGGATATACGGATCCGATGCAGTCTACCAACATCGGGAACGAACTCCCTGATGAGTCTGTCCGGCATCTGATGGATGTGACTGAAGCAAACTATCCCCTTGCCCAGGAGTATTTCCGGCTGAAAGCAAGGCTTCTAGGTCTTACAAAGCTCAAGAACACCGATATCTATGCGCCCCTGGCTGAAGGGGGAAGGAAGTATGAGTTTGAAGAAGCCAAAGATCTCGTTCTCGAGGCGTACGGAGATTTCAATCCAGAATATCGGGCAATAATCAGTCCCCTCTTTTCAGACGGCAGGATCGACGTCCATCCGCGCAATGGCAAGAGCGGCGGCGCGTTCTGCATGGGGATCTCGCCGGATGTCACTCCCTATGTCCTCCTGAATTTCACGTCAAACCTTCGCGATGTGGCGACGGTTGCCCACGAACTCGGTCATGCCCTGCACTTCATCCTCTCCGGCAGACAGAGCATGATCAATTATCACGCCCCGCTGCCGCTTGCAGAGACGGCCTCGGTCTTTGGTGAGATGCTCCTGACGAGAAGAATGCTTGATGCTGAAACGGCCCCTGCAGTCAAGATCTCTCTTCTCTGCGCCAAGATCGAGGACATCATTGCGACGACGTTCAGGCAGATCGTGCTGACCCGCTTTGAAGAGCGGCTGCATCTGGAGCGGAGCAAGGGGCTGCTTGCTGATTCAAGGATCTGTGAACTCTGGATCGAGGAAAACGGGAAACTATTCGGTAATACGGTAGAGATGATAGACGCCTACAAATGGGGCTGGAGCTACATCTCCCACTTCATACACACCCGTTTCTACTGCTACTCGTATACCTTTGCCGAACTGCTGGTACTTGCGATCTATCGTGAGTATCAGATCAAGGGAGCCGGGTTTATCCCCGGTTACGATGCGCTCCTTACCAGCGGCGGTTCACAATCGCCGGCAGAAACGGCAGCGCTTGCAGGGATAGATATCACTGAACCGGGATTCTGGCAGAAGGGGTACGACATACTGGAAGGTCTGATAGGTGAGCTGAAAGAGCTGGTCTGATGCTTAGGGGCTGAGGTGCTTCAGTTCAACGGGCACTCGTTCCGCCATTCATAATAACCGTCTCCTGAAATACTCCAGAAGGAGTCGATCCTTCCTCTGTAATAGTCAAGATCGGAGCACTCAGTTTCGATCGAGGAGCGAAAGTGCTCTGAAACAGCCTCCAGACGTGCAAGGTATGAGTAGAACTCCCTGATACCGTCAAGATGCATCTGCAACTCTTCGATATCCGGATCAAGTGTGTTCACGATATACCAGTTACCGGCAAAGCGTCGTACATTACCGGTAACAGGATGGAGAATGTTCAGCTGCCTGGCTCCGATCAGGTAGTCCCGCAGATAGTAATCAGCGCTGTTGGCAAGGAGCGTGGCTTCATGCTCCCCGATACCCGCCCCTACCCGTTCATAATAAAACGAGAGAAGTAGCTCACGGCAAAGTCCGTCAACCCTGAGTTCATCCTCAAGCGTAGTTACGTCGAAATCCTCTGAAACAAGTTTCATCCCTTAACCTCTTCATCGTATATTCTCTTAATCCGTGACGGGGCGAACCGTCTCTCACTGCAACGCTATGCTTCTGCATCATTAGGAGCCGTTACGAAATAAGTGTTACATTTCAAGCTATTTCGTTACGGCTCCTTATGCCGTTCTTGCCACAGCATATGTAACAGTTATTTTATTCCGACGGCTTAGCGGTATTTCCGGCTACCGGCCCACATCAACCGGCATAAACAATTGCGATACCATTGCCTGAAGCCCCGCTGTTTCCGTTCGATACGCTCCCCCCGTCACGGATTCCTACATTCTTGATATCCTGGGGTCAAGAGCATCCCTCAGCCCTTCACCCACAAGGTTATACGCTATAACCGTGACCAGTATTGCCGTACCGGGAAAGAGAGAGAGCCACCAGGCAAACTCAAGATAATCCTTCCCTGCGGTCAGCATATTCCCCCAGCTTGGGACAGGCGGCTGAACACCTATCCCCAGAAAAGAGAGGGACGACTCAATCAGGATAGCACCAGCCACACCTAGAGTCGCCGAGACGAATACCGGAGACATGGCATTCGGGAGTATGTGCCTGAAGATGATCCTCATGTGTGATGCACCGATACACCGGGCCGCAACGACAAAATCGCGCTCCCGGAGTGAAAGCACTTCAGCCCTCACCAGCCGTGCCACACCCATCCACCCAGTCAGGCCTATGATGATCATGATGTACCAGATGGAAGGCTCAAGCATCGCTATGACCGCAAGGATGAGAAAGAACGTCGGAAAGCAGAGCATGATATCGACAACCCGCATCAGCAACTGGTCGATCCAGCCACCGAAGTATCCGGCAAGCAGACCGGCAACGGTACCAAGGAAGACGGAGATGCCTACAGCGACGAATCCGACTTTCAGGGAGATCCTGGCGCCGTAAATGATCCTGGTGAGGACGTCCCTGCCGAGTTCATCAGTCCCCATCCAGTGGTTTGCCGAGGGGGGAAGAAGGACATGATAGGCATCAAGGTCGTCAGGTGAGAAGGGTGTTATGTAGGGTGCAAGAAAGGAGAGTACAAAAAGAGCGAGTACGATAAGCGCACCGGCAGCAGCAAATCTGTTTGAGGTGAACTTATTGTAAATATCTGTTGAATGTCGATATGTTGCAGTTGACATATTAAATCATAACCTTAACAGGCAATCAAGCCCGACCATGCCGGATCCGCGGATCCGCAAAAGCATATGTTAGATCTGCCAGGAGATTTCCGGCAAGGGTCAGAAATGCGCCTATAACAAGAATCCCCATGACCAGCGGGTAATCCCGCGACATGACCCCCATGTAAAAGAGCTGACCCATCCCCGGTATGGCAAAAATAGTCTCGAAGATGACACTCCCTCCGATGAGTCCCGGCAGAGAAAACCCGAGGATGGTGATGATAGGAAGAAGCGCGTTACGCAGCGCATGACGGAAGATGACCACCCGCTCGGTAAGCCCTTTCGCCCTGGCAGTGGTGATATAGTCCTGCCCGAGCACTTCCAGCATCGTAGAACGGGTGTAGCGGGAAAGTCCGGCAAGAGCCCCGAATGTCGCGACACCCAGAGGCATGACCAGGTGCCGGGAGGTGTCGATGAGCCAGGCAAAAGGTGTCATCTTCTCTGCACCGAGAGAGTGGAGCCCGGAAATCGGCAATATTCCGAGCTTCACACCGAAAAAATACATCAGTAACAGTGACAACCAGAACGTTGGAACAGCAAACCCGAGAAAGACAAAGAGGGTTATCGTCTTATCTATCGCACTGTTCCGGTACCTGGCCGCCAGAATACCGATCGGGACGGCAAGACCGAACTCAAGGATCAGTGCAATGAAGTTTATCGAGAGGGTGACCGGTATCCGTTCCTTGATCTTGTCTGTGACAGGGCGCCCGTCAGGGGCGAACGATCTCCCGAAATCGAGCTTTGACAGACGCTTGAGCCAGGTCAGATACTGCACATGCAGCGGTTTATCCAGTCCGTAGAACTCCCGCATCCTCTCCCTTGACTTGGCAGAGACTTTCGGACTGAGAGCAGTCTGCATCTCGACCGGTTCGCCCGGTGCCAGATGGATCACCAGAAACGTGATGAGCGTGATACCGATGAACAGTGGTATCAGCAGCAGGACTCTGTTTAGAAGATACCCGAGCATTGACTAGTGGATCTCACTTTACCTTATACCAGAATTTCGAACTCCTCACTTTGCCGTCAGAAAGTTTGAACCTGCACATTACCCCGTACTTCCCCTTTTTGGCAAGTTCGAAATCGGCGCCGAAATGACCGTGAATGGCAGACAGATCCTTCGTCTGCTCGCTTTTGTCAGGAGCTTGGATCTTGACCAGCACTTCGCCTTCCGTGATCGCCTTCCCTTTTTTCATATCGTTGAACGAGACAGAAAGGTGATGGGTCTCCTTGACTCCTTTAGGCATCTCCATCCCCATGTCCTTCATGGCATCTTTCATCGTCTGGATATTGAAGGTAGCCTTGACGCCGTCGACAACCTCCTGATGGGCGGATTTCCCCGGATTATTACCGAGATAGTTCATCCCGTGACCGACATGGTGACTTTCAGCAATTGCCAAAGGAGCTAAAGCCGCCATACCGAAAATTGCTGCAAAGATCAGTACCAGTTTTTTCATTGTCATTTCTCCTTTGTTAATGATCTATCTCTATCTCATCATGCCGCCACTCATCGGAGTAGTCGGAGTTCCCGTACTACTCCAGAATCTGCTATGACTCGTCATATTCCGGAACATCCCCGAATAGTTTGTAAAGCTGCCGGACATGGACACGGTTCCAAGCTGCGTCTGCATGCTGCTCATCATGGTTGTCATAAACGTGCTGTTCATGCCCAGGCCGTTCATCGCATTTGCCGTTATCGCGGACATATTGCTGTTGATCGTGCCCATCATGGTCCGGTAACGATTCGTACTCACGCTGGTCCCGGTCATGACCAGCGAGGACTGACCGGCCATAAGCCCTGCCATCTGCTGGGCGGTTGTGCGCATGGTCTGATACCGGGCAGCGTTCGCTCCCGATTGTGAACCGGCCACATAGTCCGTCATCATGTCAAAGCCAGCCGGCATATTCATCTGGTTACGCAGCTGGGCAGTCGCTTCAGCCAGGGTTATAGTGGAATTTGCAGCCATCTTCTCCCTGATAAGGGATGACATCGGGCTGATAAAGTTACTGTTCACTGTACCGGATACGGCTGTCGCCGGCATACTCAGCACATAACTGTTCGGTACCGGCAGGTTGGTATCCTTGTCAATGGTCTGCCCTGCGATTGCCAATGCTAGAATCGGATACCTGCCTACATCAACAGGATCAACGCTAAGAGTATAGGCACCATTCGAGTCAGTGGTGGTTGATGGTTCACCTGCGTCCAACTGGTAGTTGCCGTTCTTGTCAAGGAAGACTGTTGCGCCGACAAGATAACCGTCGGCAACTGCTCCGGAAACGGATACTGAATTTGTCGGTGCAGTTGCAGGCGTACTCCCGCTTCCACCGCACCCGGCGAAAATGCCCAGTGAAAGGGCTGCTGTAAATGTAATGATCTGTTTTTTCATTGTTATTGTCCTTTAAGTGTCTTGATATCAGAAATTGTAATATACAGATAATCCGGTGCCATAGTCGGGACTATTGGTGGTAATCCCCTTGGCGACATATCCTTCGATACCGGTGTGGTTGGTTGCCCGGTATTTCAGCTTGAGCCTGACTTCAAGGAGGCTGCTCGCCCCGTCAGCAGGTGGAGTAGAGCCTTTGATGAGGAGTATGGGGCGAAAATTATCGCTGGCCTGGTACCCTACCCCTGCGTTGTAACCCAGATAATTTCTGAGTGAGAGCTGCGAACTTTTCCCTTGTACTGTGTAGCCGGCTTCGGCGAAAGGATTCCAATCCCCCAGCCACTTTGAAATTTCTACGGCAAACCCTTCGTCGAATTCACCCGTTCCCAGCGACCTGTTCTTATCGGCAGTCGGAAAAGTTATAATTCCCATTTGCCACTCCTCCTTTCTTAGACAATATTTTAACTCACGGAACTTATGAGAATAATATCACAGATTTGCTCAAATTTCTTGAATGGAGTGTTCGCTCCAGCAAGGTCTCCTTTTTCGCCAGATCTACGCCGAAGTTACCGCAATACCTGGCCTGCTGCGAGCTCAAGATATTCATGTTGATTACCGCTTTAGTCCCGACCGTTCCGATAGAAATGAAACGTCAAAAAGTACTCCATCAGCCTGATCGCTACGACGTGCATCACGCAGTCAAGAGATTCGAGTAGTTCGATTACAGCCGGACATAAGCGTTTAAACAAATAATCCCCTACAACCGTGTGGTCATAGGGGAATATATCGGTACTGCCCGGTTTGCAGATAAACTCAGAAATACTACAGCATCGGTTTCACAATCGGCGTAGGACATGGTTTGGTTATAGTCCCTTTAGCCATTGTAGCTGCGTGGCAACACCTGCCAAAGCGGTCAACATAGCAAATGCGGCTAATAGCTTTGCAAAATTCTGTGGTTTCATATTTGGACCTCCGTTTTTTAAATACTTGTATTCTATATTTAGCAACGGAGATGCCAAGCACACAGTGAAACAGTAAAGAATACTTTAATGGAATGATTAGGCTTATAACTACCTGAAAAATTGGAATATATATGTGGCGGCTGGAGATAATGAAAGATATTTTAATGAGGATGATTTTTCATCTTTCATGCGAGTAAAGATATTTTGTGAAACATATTGCACAAGACGTGAAAGGTCTTGCACGGAGGCTATTGTTCTTCGAGCAACCCGAATTCTTTCAATTTGTACTGCAGTGAACGACGGGATATCTGCAGGTCATCTGCTGCCAACTGACGATTTCCTTGATGCCGCTCCAAAGCTTTTATTATTAGGTCTCGTTCAACCAATTTAAGAATACCTCGACCTTCAGAATTCGCAATCTGCACGTTTTTCACAATTCCTTCAGGAAGATTTTGTGGGCCTATCATGTTATCTGCCAGAATTACTGCCCGCTCCATAACATTCTGCAACTCACGTATATTTCCGAGCCACTGATATGATTTCATGCATGTCAATGCCTCAATGGTAATACCATTGATATTTTTGTTATTCGCGCGACTGAAGCGCTGCAGAAAGTACTCTGTTAACATTGGAATAGAGTCTTGGCGCTCTCGCAAAGGCGGGAGATTAATAGGAAACACACTGAGCCGGTAGAAAAGATCTTCGCGAAATTGTTTAAGCGCTACCTGCTTGATCAAGTCACGGTTGGTAGCAGCAATGACGCGTACATCAGCCCTGATCTCCTTGCTACCGCCAACACGCTCAAAGACACGCTCCTGCAAAACCCGCAGTAACTTTGACTGAAGTACAAGCGGCATCTCACCGATCTCATCCAAGAAGATAGTTCCTCCTTCAGCAAGTTCAAATTTTCCTTTTCTGAGCTGAATTGCCCCGGTAAAAGCTCCTCTCTCGTGGCCGAACAGTTCACTCTCCAGAAGATTTTCTGGAATAGCGGCACAGTTAATCGCGATAAAACTGTCTTTACCCCTCGGGCTCAACAAATGTATTACTTTAGCTATAAGCTCCTTGCCAGTACCACTCTCACCATAGATGAGTACGTTGGCCACCGTAACGGCCACATTATGCACAAGAGTATGCACGGACTCCATCGCCTGCCCTGCAAAAATGAGCTCTGCGGGCGGGAGTCCTGCCGTCTCGGTTTCGCTCAACGAAAGACATTCTGTTCGGCGAGGTTGACTTTCCAGCGCCCTGTTGACAACCTCCAACAAAGCCTCCGGACTTTTCAACGGCTTAGTAAGAAAATCAAATGCTCCGCTTTTTATGGCCGTAACAGCCTCTTCAACTTTGCCAAAGGCGGTCAGAAAAATAAACAGCGGCGGCTTGGCTACCTGCATGACTTCTTTAAAAAGCTCGAACCCGCTTTTACCCGGCATCTTCAGGTCAGATATAACCAGATCGAACTGTTCATGCTGAATAAGTCGCAATCCTGTCAGGCCATCCCCTGCCATCACGACCTCATGACCATCGTCCTTCAGAACTGTGTGTAAGAATACTCTGAAGTTTTCATCATCCTCTACCAGCAGTATTCTACTTTTCATACATCACCCCTAGGCCACTCAGTTGGCAGCACTAATGTCACCGTAGTTCCAACACTTGAGCTTTCAATGCTGATTGTACCGTTATGTTCTTCAATTATTTTTTTGCAAAGCGCCAGACCCAAGCCAGTGCCTCGTGCTTTGGTCGTGAAAAATGGCTCGAAAATCTTCTGCATGTCGTCTTGATTAATTCCATGCCCGGAATCGGTTACCGTAACTGAATTGCACGAGCCTGCCGGTCTGGCAGTAATAAACATTTTGCCGCCATCCGGCATAGCCTGTAAACCGTTCCTAACGATATTTAAGATCACTTGAGTCAAACGGTCCCGGTTGCCACGAATCTCCAGACCAGGTAGACAATCAATAGCAATAGTGGTCCAGACTTGTTCGGCTTCGGTGTGCACCATGGCAACGGTATACTCTATAAGTTCAGACAACAGAATATTAGTTAAGGCAAAATCATCACTTCGAGCAAAGGCTAAAAGATCGGATGTAAGCTCTTCAAGCCGGAGTGTCTCAACAATTATCCTCTGGGCCGAATCCACGGAAGATGGATCATTAGTCTTCCTCTCAATCAGTTGAGCAAATCCCTTGATACCTGCCAGCGGATTCCGTATCTCATGAGCAAGAATGGCCCCCATCTCACCCATCTTTGCAAGATTTTCCTGCCGTGATAACTCAAGTCTATGTTGATCTTCCCGGCGCGCATAACGGTAGATCAACACAGCAAGTAGCCAACTCAGCAGCAGCAACGTGACCACAACCGCTATGTTTATGCGTGCAGACTTAATTACTGCATCAGCACGATTAGTGTGTATAACAAGGATTAGTCCAAGTGTTCCGTCAGGCACATGAACATGGGTAAACAGCTCGTATCCCTCTTCACCTGTTGACAATCTGACCCGTTGACCGACCATTGTTTCAGCAGTCATTTTCTGTAGTAATCTATTATCCCTAAGCTGAGTTCCAACGAGTCCTTCAACTGAACTGAATCGATAGATTCCTTTATTATCTATAAGGGCAAAAGAGGCTAAATCATGGGAATGAAAACTGGAAAGCGCCTGGAGTGAAGGATTCTGATGGACGCTAAACTCTATTGCAGCATGAAGCGAATGTGCAGTGCCAAAGAGCACTTCATCAGCAATAAACCGCGACTTACGATAATTGCTAAAAGTAAACCAGATAAGCAATAATGTAATTCCTGCGAGACAAAGCAACAGCACCCGTTTGAGCATCTTCAGAGGCCTTTCCGTTTATGGCTTAGGTTATGACTCAATTAGATAGCTGCCAGAACACGTTCCATTCTGGATCGAACCTGGACGGCTATTGCATAAAGCCCCGGATTGCCGATAACACCCAAGGCAGCAACTGGATCCATGACCATGACAACGGTTTTCGAATTGTCATCCCGGTAAACAACCACATTACAGGGGAGCAAGGTGCCTATATTCACCTCTTCGGCAAAAGCTTCCCATGCAAGAGGAGGATTACAGGCTCCCAAAATGACATATTCACGAAAGTCTTTACCGAGTTTTTCCTTGAACTTGTCTTGCACATTAATTTCACTCAGAATGCCGAAACCTTCCTTGGCAAGTTCAGTCCGAACCTTTTGTTCAACCTCTCCGAAAGGTGCATCAATACTTTTTCCGAAGGCGTATGCGGTTTGAAGTCCCATTAAATCCTCCTCCTGAATTTAGTTGTTTCCTTTGTTAAAAGCTTCTTTACAGTGCTCGGAACAGAAGTAAAATGTTCGACCGTCACGTACTACACTGCTTGTTGCAGCAGTAAACGGAATGTGCATGCCACAGACGATATCAATGACGGCATTGTCTTTCTGATAAAGGGGGTGCGTTTCCAGACGGAGGTAGGTATCAATAAATTCGAGAATCCTCTCTTCTACCCAGGAGGCAATAGCTTCATCATCGCCATCAAGGGGAAAGAGCTCTTCGTTGTTGCGGGTATATTCCATCAGCACGGGAAGAATATTCAGATCAGAACGCGCCGTAAAACAGGTTTCATTTCCCGGCAAGAGGGCGATACCGAATCTGACTGTTGCAGGAAAACGCGGTGTGTGCGCGAACTCGCACACACAACCAAAATAATCATCATTTAGCTGTACTTCGACTTTGCCGTTGTCAAAATGCTCCAGCAACTCTTGCATCATGGGGTGGACAACTGTTTCAATTCGGCGCTTGGCGGTAACTGCCAGACGATTTTTCTGTTCCAGTAGAGCTTTCATACTTTCGTCGAGTTGCTGCTGCTTTTCGGCAAGTTCTTGCTGGTGCTGTTCAAAACGGACAAGAATCCTTTCAGTTAAACGGGTTTTCTTTTCCATAATAGTGCCTCCTTGTCTCAGTAAAGGCATTTCTCAATCACGGAACTTGGCGTGACATGCGGCGCATGCTTCTTCAATCTTTCTGAAGGTTGTTTTTGCTCCGGGGAAATCATTTTTCTTTATCAGGTCAACCGTGGTTGCAACCGCTGCGTCAAAGTTCGTTGCCAGCTCCACGAATATTTTCGTTGTTTGGTGTTTGTATGCGGCTTGGATTTTTTCAGATCAGGTATTCAGCGCGGATAGCATCCGCTCAATCTTGACTTGCGAATCGCAACAATTCTATTGCACGTGCAGTTTCACCTCAAGCAGCATGACACTGTCACCCTCTGCCTGTCTGCCCAGTTTGTCGACCACCTTCCAGAGCACTTTTATCTCCATACGCTCCTTGAACTGTGATGGATCTTTCGGTTTAAGAACGGCAGCCATATCGAAAACTGAGTGATACAGTTCACCGGCGAAAGGTTGCCCATCATTGGTGAGCAATTTCAGTTCCTTGACATCCACCGGACGATCAAAAAAGGCATTCACCTCTTCAATATCCTTGGCACCTTTATCTCTCATAGCAGCGACATTCAAAAGCCGAGGAGGTGCAGGCTGCTGAACAGAACCTTCATTACTGCTTTTTGCCACCACGCTTAACGGGCTTTCCTGCCCTTCAACTTGGAGCTTGATATCTTTGACCCCTTTGAATTGGCGTAAGGTCAAAGCAAGCGCATGTGTGAGCCCTTTTTCAGAGGAAGTAGCCAACTCCTTACTGAAGTTTACTGTTACCGTTCCATTTTCATCATTGATTGCTACCAGTCGAGTTCCGCCAGGAAAATGAATGAATTCTCCCTGGTAACTACCGGTATCCATGCCGACCAAAAGACGCTCGACAGCAACCTTTTTGATGCTTCCTTCATCGAATGTGAAAAACGGGAACGGCACAACCTTGCCCATTTCTTTTTTTGAGGGGAAATAAATCACAAAAGCATAGGCTGAACCTTTGTCAACAGTAGGTGCTGAACCAAAAAACTTCTCATAGTCGGCGGTTGCGGTTACTTTTCCAGGCTTCTCAACGGGAACCTCCTTTTTGTGGAAGGTGATGGCGTATATCAGAAATCCGACCAATGCTATCGCTGTAATAATGGATATTGCTTTTTTCATGGCAGCCCAGTTAGAAAGGTTGAGGCGGGCTTTTAGGCCCACCTCAGTTGATTGAAGTTAAGGTCTGTTCAGTCGATTCATGTCAATCTGCTACTTGATCGTGTACCAGAATTTGGCGCTGCGGGTTTTTCCGTCCTTAAGTTGGAACTTGCACATTACTCCGTATTTTCCTTTTTTTGACAGATCAAAATCTGCCCCGAAGTGTCCCTGCATGCCCATAAGGACCTTGCTCTGGTCGCTTTTGTCAGGGTTCTGTACTTTGATCTTCACATCACCTTCGGTCAGAGCCTTGCCGGTTTTGGCATCCTTGAACTCGACTGCTATGTGATGGGTTTCTTTCATTTCCTTGGGCATATCCATGTTCATGGCCTTCATATGTTCTTTCATACTCATGACCTTGAAGGTTGCCTTGACGCCGCCTACAACCTCCTCGTGAGCCACATCCCCCTGATGGGCTCCATGCCCCATATCCATTGAACCATGGTCCATGGCAGCGATTGAGGCCACCGGAGCAGTAAGAGCAAAGAGTGCTGCAATTATTACAGTAATTTGTTTCATCTTATGAGTTCTCCTTTGTTTGCTTGGTTGTATGAATAACAGCATTTGCTGTACCAGAACTTAATTAATGCGAATGACCACTGTGATTACTGCCACCATTGTCATACCGATCAGAGCGATAGGTAGATCTGTCAAACTCAGCACAACCGGACAACATAGAGGCAATTAGCAAAAACCCGACAAATAACGATCCTTTTTTCATGTTACGAATTCTCCTTTAATTAGATGTAATTGCTGCACAAAATAATTAAAGCATTTGCCATGCCAACGCGTAACAGTCTGTTTTTGCAGCGCTTTACATGTATAACAGTTTTGTAAATTGAGAATATTCAACAGGAGCAGAGAATATTCTTCTATGGACACTCTTAGTGGAACTGATAAATAGATATGCTGCAACAAAGTGGACACCGGGTTTATTTGCCTGTTTGAATATTGGTAATAACAAACGCCCCGCCCTCCTTTTCGACCCTGAATCTTACTTTGTCGCCCGCCTTCACCGTATCAAGCATAACTGGGTCTTTGACTTGAAACACCATTGTCATACCCGGCATATCGAGATTTTTTATTTCACCGTGTTTAATCGTGATTTTTTTGTTAGCTCTGTCGATTTTGCGAATTTCACCCTCAGTCATTTCGGCTGATGTATCCACCAACGGCATCTTTGCTTCGGGTGCAATTTCTTGTGCACGTGCATCGGCAGAAAGCCATAAACTAATGGGGAGAACCAGCATGATGGAGAATGATTTCAGCGTTTTCATTTTTTAAGCCCTGCTTTTTTCTTCGCGGATTGCACATTCACAGTCCCTTTCATTCCTGCGTCATAGTGTCCTGGAATCAAGCATGCAAAATCGACTTTACCGGCTTTGGTGAATTGCCAGATAATTTCCCCTGATTTGCCTGGTAATACCGTGACCATGTTTTCATCTGCATGTTCCATCTCCGGGTTCTTCTTCATCAATTCATAGTGTTCTTTCAGTTCTTTTTCTGTGCCCAGCACCATTTCGTGTTTGATCTTCCCGGAATTCTTGACAATGAATCTGATGGTTTCGCCCTGCTTTACCGTAACGCTTGCCGGGCTATAGCGCATCGAATCGAGCATTGTGATCGTGACAGTACGGCTGATGTTCTCGGTCTTACCCGGTTGACCGATTGAATCGGCTTCACCGTGACCGCCTGCGTGGTCTCCGCTGGCATTGGCAAAGGAAGATAAGAGAACCATGGATAATGCTACAATGATGTGATTAAGCTTCATACGTTTACTCCCAATGTTAATTTAGTGACCGGAATGGCCTGATGGCTTGCGAATCTCGAATTCTATTTCTTTATCTGGTTTTTGTGTTAGCGGCATGGATTGCCCGGCTTCTGCTTGAAAACGCGCTGGCTCTGCCATTGTTCCGGTATACTCGAAGGCCATCGTACCGGGTGGATGCTTGTACCAGCCAGGATTACTGTAATCTCCCGGTTTCTGGTCCTTGCGAACCTTTATCACCGAGAACATACCGCCCATTTCGACCGAACCGAACGGGCCTTCGCCTGTCATCATCGGTATCGTGTTGTCAGGTAGCGGCATTTGCATTTCGGTCATATCCGCCATGCCGCGTTCACCCATAACCATGTAGTCGGGAATGAGATTGGTAATTTTCTTGGCCAGACCGCGGTGGTCAACTCCGATCATGGTCGGGACGTCATGCCCCATGGCATTCATGGTATGATGGCTCTTATGGCAATGAAATGCCCAATCACCTGCTTCGTCAGCTGTAAACTCGATCTGCCGCATCTGGCCGACAGCGACATCGGTGGTAACCTCGGGCAAGCGGGCACTTTTCGGTGTAGGTCCGCCATCTGTTCCGGTCACCAAAAACTCATGACCATGCAGGTGGATCGGGTGATTCGTCATCGTCAAATTGCCCATGCGAATACGCACCTTGTCGTTCAACCTTACATTCAACGAGTCTATGCCCGGAAAAATCCGACTGTTCCAGGACCAGAGGTTGAAGTCCAGCATGGTCATGATTTTAGGGGTATAACTGCCCGGATCGATGTCGTAAGCGTTCAGAAGGAAACAGAAATCACGCTGCACCTCATCGATCAGCGGATGTCTGGCCTTGGGATGGGTAACCCAGAAGCCCATCATCCCCATTGCCATCTGCGTCATTTCATCAGCGTGGGGGTGGTACATGAAAGTGCCGGGACGCCGGGCCACGAACTCGTACACGAACGTTTTACCGGGCTGGATTGCGGGCTGGTTGAGACCGGCAACCCCGTCCATACCGTTGGGGAGTCGCTGTCCATGCCAGTGAATGCTGGTATGCTCGGGGAGCTTATTGGTAACAAAAATTCGGACCCGATCACCTTCGACCACTTCAATAGTTGGTCCAGGGCTTTGCCCATTGTAACCCCAAAGATGAGCTTTCATGCCGGGAGCCATTTCACGCACCACCGGTTCGGCCACCAAATGGAACTCTTTGACGCCATTATTCATGCGCCATGGCAATGTCCAACCGTTGAGAGTCACGACCGGGTTGTAGGGACGTCCGCTGTTTGGAACCAAGGGCGGCATGGTGTCCGGTTTAGTCTGCAACACCGGTTCTGGCAATGCAGCCATGACTACGCGGCTTACGGCGGATACAGCAACGGCCCCACCAGTGATCCCGACTGCCTTGAGAAACTGTCTTCTTGAGTTCATCATTTTGCCCTCAGGGTGAGCGGTGTCGCTTACATCGCCAGATTATTTGATTTGGAGATCAATGCCGGGTTCCACTGCCATCATTGCCTCCTACAGACATGACACCAACCGAAGTAATCGTCGGCTTACCCATCAAGGAAGCTTGCAAAGCAGCATCGGTCAGCCAAAATTGTTGTTCGGCAGCAATAGCAGCCATGACGCAACGCACCTGATCACGCGTGTCGGCAAGAAGTTCAAATACTCCAATCAGCATGCCATTGTAACGAAGCACATTTTCCTCGGAGATGGCTTTACGAAGCGGCACAACTTCATCACGATAGTGCCTAGCGATATCGAATGCCGTCCGATATGCGGAATAGCTTTGACGTAGATTTGAACTTGCAGCACGCACAGTTGCTTCGAGTCGATTGGCCGCAGCCAGGGTCTGGGCATTCATTGCATCTCGTTGTGCATCACCCCAATCAAAAAAAGGTAAGCGCACACTGATCTCATATCCTCGCTTAATGGTCTTGTGACCATTAGTTTTGTCTTTCAGTGTATTATATCTCATGCCCAGTTCGATGTCGGTGATGCTAGTCAGCACGACCAAACCTTGTGCTTTTGCGGCAGCCTCATACTCAGTTTGAGCGAGCCTGATGTCAATCCGTCCTGCGTTGACCGTCTTGTTGACCTCATCTGGGGGAAGTGGCTCGTTTGGCATGTCGGGCAACCTGTCCGGCAACATAAACTTCTGGGCTTGAATATCCGTCAAACCCAGAAGTCGAATCAGCTCTTCTCGCGTAGATGTGGCCGAAAGTTGCGCAACTGCCCATTGAGTAGCCGCATCCGCGTAGAACGTCTGTTGCCGTGCACGTTGCAGTTTATTGAAGTTTCCGACTGCTTGAAGGCGACGCGCTAACTCAGCGCCGGCCTGTGCGGCATCATTGACTTGCTTTGCATAATTAAGACATTGCTGTGCCGCCACCGCTTTGACCCATGCCTGGCGTACTTGCGTGACCTGGTCGATGACGTTGCTGGTCAACAGTAACTGTGTTTGCTCGATCTGGCGCTGCGCTATGCCGTAGCGTTGTGGAAACGTCAGCAGATCTAGCAGGCCAATGGCAAGCAATCGCTCAAGTTCAAGCTCGTTGCCGGAACTCAGGCTCACAAGAGAAAAAACAGGATTAGCTAAACGTCCAATCTGCGCCGCTCTGGCTGCATCAGACCAGTTTTCAGCCAGCATGGCTTGCAATGCCGGGCTATTGACGAGCGCAAGTCTCACGGCATCACTCTGGCTGATCGGTTTTTGCAGTATCTCACCGGCGATACGATCCAATTGTTCCCGTTGGTCTTTGGTTTGTACCAGGGATAGTTGTCCCGAGGTGAAATTGGCAGCGTCCTGGTTTGTTTTGGCAAGGGATTGTTCAAAATTGACACTGGCGCAACCGGATAAAACACTCAGCAAAAACAGCGTCATCAACATTTTGCTGCAGCATGAAAAGTGAGTTTCCAGATTCACGGTTTTCTCCCGTGGCCAAAGTGTGAACCGGCGTCGCTTGGCGGTTCAGCAGGCTGCTTCATATGTGGATCAGGCTCAGAGTTGGAAGGGGTGTCGGCTGCATCGAGTTGGCTTGCCTCTTTGGCATAAAAACGCCAGCCGCCGATTTTTCCAACGGCATCATTGGCTTCTCGCCACGGTAGCACCGGCTGTTCGATGAACATTAGGTAGTGAGTAAATACTGAATGAAATTGGAACGTAGAGTTTACAGAATCGGTGCCATTTGGGGCGGTCGTAACCGCCCCATTAGTGGACTGGCCATGAGCCAACGAAACACTCAACAATAATCCGGCTGACAATAGCCATCGAAGTGTACGTACGCCCATAAAAAACCTCACAAGAAGAGTAACGGTATAGATGGTTAATGCTTCATCCCCGAATAATGCAGTCGCCCTTTTTTAAGATCCCGCTTCTTCATCAAGACAAATATTACCGGTGTCATGATAAGGACATGTACTGCCGAACTGATCATGCCGCCGATCATCGGCGCGGCAATCGGTTTCATCACGTCAGCGCCGGTGCCGGTTGACCACATGATTGGCAGCAGACCGAGCAGCGCCACGGCCACGGTCATCAGCTTGGGCCTGAGGCGGAGTACCGCCCCTTCAAAGGTGGCGTCGTAGATGTCCTGTTCTGTGCACGGCCCGTTGATCAGCTTTTTGTCTAGCGCCTCGTGCAGGTAGATGACCATTACCACCCCGGTCTCCACGGCGATGCCATACAAAGCTATAAATCCGACCCAGACCGCAACAGAGAGATTATAGCCCAGTGCTGAGACCAGGTAGACCCCTCCCACGAGGGCAAAAGGTACCGAGAGCATGACCATGCTCGCTTCCAGGGCAGAATGGAAGGTGAAATAGAGCAGGATGAAGATGATCACGATACCGATCGGTACCAGCAGTTGCAGTCTGGCCTTGGCACGTATCTGGTTCTCCCACTGTCCGGACCAGGCCACATAATAGCCGGGAGGAAGCTTGAGATTCTTTTCCAGTACCTCCTTGGCTTCGGTCACAAAGCCGCCCATATCACGGCCGCGAACGTTAAGAAAGACCAGTGAGCGTAGCAGTCCCCCTTCGCTGTTGATCTCCGGCGCGCCGGTGGAGACCTTCAGCTTCGTTACCTCGGCAAGCGGCACCTGCGCCCCGTCCATCCCTGCTACGAGGATACGGCGGATAGCCGGGATATTGTCACGGTAGTCACGCAGATAGCGGATCCGGATCGGAAAACGGTTCCGCCCCTCGACAGTTGTCGAGAGCATCTCGCCTCCAAGGGCGGTTTCGATGACATCCTGGATATCCCCCACATTGACGCCGTAACGGGCTGCGGCTTCGCGGTCGATGTCGATATCGAGGTAATTGCCGCCGGTGACCCGCTCGGCCACCACGTCGGCTGCGCCTTTGATCGGCTTCAGGATCGTCTCGGCCTGGATCGCCAGGTCCTTGAGGACATTCAGGTCATTGCCGAAAATCTTGACCCCCAGATCGGTACGCACCCCGGTGGAGAGCATGTTGATCCGGTTGATGATCGGCTGGGTCCAGCCGTTGCGTACACCTATCTGCTGGAGCTTTGCGTCCAGCTCAGAAACTATATCGGGCTTCTTCATCCCCGGTCGCCATTTGTCTTTGGGCTTTAGGATGATGATGCTTTCAAACATGGAAACCGGCGCCGGATCGGTGGAGGTTTCGGCCCGACCGACCTTGCCGAGAACATGCTCAACTTCGGGGACGCTCTTGATGATGGTGTCCTGCACCTGAATGAGCCGCTTGGCCTCGGTAATGGAGACATTGGGGAGGGTTACCGGCATATAGAGCAAGGAACCTTCATCCAGCGGCGGCATAAACTCGCTCCCGAGCTTCATGAACAACGGTACAGCAATCAGCAAGGCAACAACATTCAGGGCGATGGTGGTCTTCTTCCAGACCAGCACCCAGCGGATAACCGGCGAATACAATTTAATAAAAAAGGTGGAGACCGGGTTGGAGCTCTCCGGCGGCATCTTCCCCCGCATAAAGTAATACATCAGCACCGGCACCAGGGTGATGGCAATCAGGGCTGATCCCATCATGGAAAAGGTCTTGGTAAAGGCGAGCGGGTGGAACAGCTTCCCCTCCTGCCCCTCCAGCAGAAAGACCGGTACGAAAGAGAGGACGATGATCGCCAGGGAGAAAAAGATCGCCCGCCCGACCTGCTTGGCCGAATTGATGATGACTTCCAGCCGCTTCCCGGCACGCTCTTCAGGCGGCATTTCCGAGAGGTGTCGGTAACAGTTCTCCACCATGATTACCCCGGCATCCACCAGCACGCCGATGGCGATGGCGATGCCCCCCAGGGACATGATGTTGGAACTGACCCCCATAAGCTTCATGGTAATAAAGGCGATCAGAACGGAGATCGGCAGTGTCAGCACAATGACCAGAGCACTCTGGAAGTGGAGCAGGAAGACCAGGATCACCAGCGAGACGACAATCGACTCCTCCAGCAGGTTTTTTTTAAGGGTGTCGATAGCCCGTTGGATCAGGTCGGAGCGGTCATAGGAGACCATGATCTTCATGCCCGGCGGCAGACCCTTCTCAAGCTCCTTGATCTTGACCTTGACCCGGTCGATGACATCCTTGGCATTCTCGCCGTAGCGCATGACCACGATTCCGCC
>VFJK01000179.1 GCA_009886125.1 Geobacter sp.
AGCCGACCTGATCATTGATTTGAATATCATATCTTCACCCTGGGAAAAAGTAATGGCAGCCGGATTACGGCACAATCAGAACTTCGCATTCAAAAGCAGACTGGTAATAGTCCGGTCATACTTGAACTCCGGGATATTACTTATATTTGTGCTCACCGCCTCGCTCAGCGAAATACTGAACCACTCCGAAAAGCTCTTTGAAAGAGACAGGTTAAGCGTGTACGTCGTATCGTTGCGGGTCTGTAGGAACATCGGATCTTCTGCCCGGTAACTCTTCCGGTAGACATCACCTGACATATCACTCATAAGCCCAAGCGGCAAGAGGTATCTGAAACCCACTGTCAGGCGCTCTCCGTCATAGTCCCATTCAGGTCTCTTTGTCAGTTCGGTGTCATGATTATACAGCGCCCAGAGAGCGGCAGTATCGGACAGGGGGAGGATATGTGTCAGCCCGAACAGGTAATTGGAGCCGTTCCTGTCCGAATTTTCCGGGAACTGATCGGAGTTGCTGAACGTGGTCAGCCGAAACCGGTAATCGAAGGTTGTCGTGCCGATCTTCTCATTTCTGATCATCAGCGACGGCGCAATATTGTGCGCAGTATCGTAGTCGGTTCCGTTCAGCATCAGGTATTCGAAAGAGTAGAGCAGTTTCATTCGTACGTCATCGGTGAGAGCATGAGATACAGATGCTTCTCCGAGATGCTGCATAATGTCGAACTGCTTCAGCGAAGCGTGCATGTTCTGGTAGTAACTGTACGCGATCCCTGCCTCAGTCGTCTCGGATTTGACCGGAGTATAGGCAGCCCTCAGATTCACCAGAGCACTCCAGTCACTCTTGTTTGAATACCCTTCCGGCAGCGGCATCCCGCTTCCGTTCAGGATGACATTCGAATCGTACTGCCCCCCGGCGAACACGCTGAGGCTCCAGCTCCGCTCCTGCTTGCTCTCCTCGATCTTTTTCAGGAACTCCCTCGATTTCTCGGCAAGATCGCTTTTCGGGTCGAGTTCGATCACCTGTTCAAAATAGTCGGCAGCCTCAGCCGGGACATCCTTGTTGAAGTAGTGCAGACCAAGTTCCATATTCAGTCCCGGATTATCCGGGCTGTCCATCAGGGAGCGCTTCAGGGACGATTCTGCCTCCTTAT
>VFJK01000060.1 GCA_009886125.1 Geobacter sp.
GCTAACTTCCTCGATGTCGGCGGCGGATCAACCCGGGAGAAGGTCGCGGAGGCGTTCAAGATTATCCTGCAGGACTGTGACGTGAAAGGGGTCTTCGTGAACATATTCGGCGGGATCATGCGTTGTGATGTGATTGCCCAGGGGATAATCGAAGCAGCTTCGGAAGTGCACTGCACACTCCCTATCGTCGTCAGAATGGACGGCAGCAACGTTGAAGAGGGGAAGAGACTGCTCCTCGAATCCGGGCTGAACGTCCAGATCGGTGAAAACCTCGGAGACGGAGCGGGCAAAATAGTGGCGATGCTGGGCGGGTAGAGTAAAACCTGTTGAGTAGTTCAAGTAGTTGAGTAAAACCTCCCACCACTCAACCACTCAACCACTCAACCACTCAACCACTCAACAATTTAAGCATTTCGGAGATACATCATGTCCATTCTTATAAGTAAGAACTCAAAGATAGTCGTCCAGGGCATTACCGGCAGAAGCGGCCTTTTTCACACCCAGCAGTGCCGGGATTACGGCGCCAATATTGTTGCCGGCGTGACCCCCGGCAAAGGCGGGATTCACATTGAGGGGATCCCGGTATTCAACACTGTGGAAGAAGCGGTTCATTATACAAAGGCTGATGTTTCCATGATCTTCGTTCCGCCACCCGCAGCAGCTGATGCCATACTCGAAGCAGCAGATGCCGGCATCGACCTGGCGATCTGCATTACGGAAGGGATACCGGTACGGGACATGGTTCTTGCCAGACGTCAGCTTGAAGGGAAGAAGATGAAGCTCGTGGGGCCGAACTGTCCGGGAGTCATTACGCCGGGAGAGTGCAAGGTGGGTATCATGCCGGGCTACATCCACAAGCCGGGGAAGATCGGTGTCGTGTCACGGAGCGGCACGCTCACCTATGAAGCCGTCAAACAGCTTTCCGACATGGGACTCGGTCAGTCCACCTGCGTCGGCATCGGCGGGGACCCGATCATTGGTATGAAATTCATCGACTGCCTCGACCTGTTCAATCAAGATCCTGAAACCGAAGCGGTCTTCATGATCGGTGAAATCGGCGGTGGCGCAGAGGAAGATGCGGCTCACTGGATCAAGGCGCATATGAAAAAACCGGTTGCCGCCTTCATTGCCGGGGTAACCGCCCCCCCGGGGAAACGGATGGGACATGCCGGCGCCATTATAACCGGCGGCAAAGGGAAAGCAGAAGACAAGATCAGGACCCTGACCGAATGCGGCGTAACCGTGGCCATAAGTCCGACGAAGATGGGTGCTGCCATGCAGGAAGCTCTGGAGAAAGGGAAGATGCCGGGCAAGTAGTTGAGTAAAACCCGACTCTCGAAATCATAACCACTCAACCACTCAACCACTCAACCACTCAACCACTCAACCACTCAACCACTCAACTGAATCTCCC
>VFJK01000019.1 GCA_009886125.1 Geobacter sp.
AATTTGAGCGCCGGGACCGTGACAACAGCGGCAAGCGTTCTGCTTTCGCCAAGGGCGAGGCTGAAACCAAGGGCTTCGTTGGCCACCAGCTGCCCGTCCGGATCATTCAGTGTCACGGTAACGACGCCGGAGGAAACAGGGAGTGCGCCGGTATTCGCCAGATTGAAGGAGACGGCATTAGTCCCGGCAGTGAAGGCAGCCGGGAGTACTGGGGTAATCGTTATCCGGCTGACAGACAGGCCGAAAGCTGTTGCAGAAGTTCCGAGCCAAGTGCCTCCGGCGTCGTACATGACGGCGGTAACGGTGTGCATCCCCTCCTCGGCTGCTGCCGGGAGAGCAAAGGCCGCCTCACAGGTCAGTGAGCCGTCGGCAACCAGGCCGGCGTCAAGAGTGGCATCGTAGACAGTTGCGCCGCTGGGAGCGGTAACCAGCAGATGCACTGTTCCCGGCAGATCGACGGATTGCCGGTTGACGAGGTTGACCGAGATGCGGACCGGCTCGCCTTTCGAGTAGACCGTTTTGTCGGTAACGACCGTTGCCGCTACGTTTGCCGGGAGAGCCTTGAACAGTGACGGATTGAAGACCAGAATCCCCCCAGGCTCCAGCGGAGCGGTAAAGCGGGCCGGGAAGTAGCCGGGCTTCGATGCGGCCACACTGATTCTCCCCGAAGCGGCATTATCGATGGTGTAGGCGCCATCGGCTCCGGAAACGGACTGGAGAGCGCTGCTGCCGCTGATCTGCACCGGAACGCCGGCAAAGGGCGCATTGACGCTGCCGTCCGTGACTACTCCCCTTACGGCGGCAGGGAGAGGGGTTAACGCGATGGGTATGCTCCCCGCGTCGTTGGCCCTGCCGGGTGTAATCGATGTTGTCAGGGCTCTCTGAGCATAGCCGGAGAGGGAGATGATGAACTGCTGCAGCCCCTTGGGCACGTCGGCAACGCTGAAGATGCCGCTGTTGTCGGTAGTGGCGATGATGTTCGGGTCGGCAAGCAAGGTCAGGGCGGCCCCTGCCAGCGGCTGTCCCGTGGCGGAATCGACAACCGTACCGCCGAGACTCCCCTTTGTCACCAGAGGGGCGAGGGTAAAATCGACCTGCTGGGTCCAGGCCGCGCCCCGGCCACCACCCTGATAAAGAGAGGAGCTCTTGCCCACATAGCCGTCGGCGGAAATCCTGACTGTGAACTCCTGCTCCTTGATGTCGGCAATGGTGTAGGTGCCGGCAAAGTCGGCGCGTCCCGTGAGTTTCGAGCCGACGACCATCACCTCGGCAGCGGGGATCGGCAGCCCGGTGACGCTGTCGGTCACCTTGCCGGTGAGGGTTATGGTGGAGGCGGACATGACCAGGCGGATGGTCCCCAGGTCGGTGGTGACGCCGGGGGCGATGATCAGGCGGAAGGTCTGGCTGACAAATCCGCTCATGCCGATTGTCACGTGGTAGGTATTGGGCGCCAGCCCGGTCATGCTGAATCTGCCGCCGTTATCCGGATCGGGCTCCACAAAGGCGCCGCCGGAGATGGTCACCCGTACTCCCGGCTCATCCGACAGGTGGTCGATGGGAAAACCCCATAAGTCGCTGATAACCTGGCCAACAATGGCGCCGGTGGTAAGCGGGGACGGGGTGGTGCTCAGCCGGGGGGAGATGGCAAGGGTTGTGCGGGCATAGACCCGTCCTGAACCGCTGAAGCTCTGGTAACCGGTTTTGGTCGCGGTTATGGTGACCTCACCGGGGGTGACATAACTGAAGGAGAATGTGCCATCTGCCCCGGTTACGGCGCTGCCGCTCCAAGAGCCGCTGACAATAATGGCGACGTCAGACAAAGATTTGCCGGACGGGTCGAAGATGGTGCCGGAGATAGTGCCGGTGGTGGCGGCGGAAGTCATTGAGATCGTGCCAAGGCTGAAGGTTGTGTCGGCTACGGAGGTGGCGGAGGCGGCTGTGGCGGCATAGCCGGAAAGGGAGAAGGCGACCTTCTGCGTTCCCGGCGGGACATCCGCCAGGGTAAAGTTGCCGGATGCGTCAGTGGTGGTGTTGATTAGCGGGCTGCTCTCCAGCACAGCGGTCACGCCGCTAACCCCTTGCCGGGTGGCGGCATCGAGCACCGTGCCGCTGAACTTCCCGGCAGCAGGGGGCGGCGGGGGTGACGAGGGACGGTTTTCCGATAGATAGAGAGCCTTGAGAGCCAGGGCCGTCGAGTAGGGGTCATCATTCCAGGAGCCGTTTGTGGACTGGTTAGCTGTCAGATAGTTGACCGCATTTTGTAGGGGCGCTGCTTGCTGCGCCCCAGTTTGCCCATTGCCAACCAGGGCAATATAGGCCAAAGCTGTTTCGTACACCGTGGATGGCACACTGAACCCGCCGTCCGTGTTCTGATGGGCAAGGAGGTAGGACGCGGCTTTGCTTACAGCTGTGGCGATGCTGGTCATCTGGGGAAACTGCTGCAGGGTGGCGGCAACGATGGCGGTGATGTAGACGTTGCTGGTATCGCCCAGATAGAAACCCCAGCCGCCGTCGCTGTTCTGGCTACCAGTGAGGTATGCTAGGGCGTCGTTGATGACAGTGAGGTCGGCGTAGTTAGCGGTTTTGAGGGCTTGGAGGGCAAGGGCGGTGTCGAGGGGGGTGCTTGAATAGCCTGTACTATAACCCCATCCATTGTCTTGATTTCTCGCGTTGATGAGCGCAGGAGTCAAAGATGTTGTTTCTGGATCTGTCAGAGTCATTGATATGATCTTACGTGACAGTTCATCAACTGTTGTTGTCTCTTGAGCCATCAGCCATTGTGCCGTATTTTGCGAACTTGTATCGGATCCGAAATAGCTTTTGGCCTTAATCACTTCGGTAGTATCAATAACGATTGTAGAGGTATTTGCACCCCATGAACCATCTGAATTCCGACTTGAAGATAACCAGTTAAGCCCATTGGTGATACTCGGACTCTGGGCAAAAGCAGGTATCGCAAGCATAACAATGAGGATGATAGCAATACAAAATGCATGAATTTTCATTGTTGTCGATACTCCGAAAGAGTTATGTCCTATTTCACTCATTTTGGACTCCCGAGCCTCAAACCCGGATCTATCTTGATTACATTCAATGTCTTGTAATAATCAAAGGTGTAAATATTCCCATTCGCATCAGCTTTGTATATATAACCATCCTCATCCTTAGCTATTTGCAGGTTATCGCAAACAGTGATCACATTTTCGTTAAGATCTTTTACTATTAATTTATCAATTGTTTTACCGGGTAATTTTTTATCAGGTGCGTAAGTTTCGACCTTAAAATGATACCTACTAAATCCAACCTTATCTGCTTCATCGGCAACGGCAGACCTATTTATATTTTTGTCTCGCAGTAATCCATTTGACGAATAGATTAAATTGAATTTAGAACCATACAGGTAAATATTAGAGTGGTTGTCAACAGAAATTCTATAAGGGTGGTATTTCTTGTTGGTATGATCGATACTAGCCGAATCTTTATAATAATCTATAAATCTGATGAATTTTCCTTCTGCACTATAGATTTCTATCCTATATTCGTAAAGGTTTGTAATATAGAGATTATCATTTATATCAACTGTCATATCTTGTATTACATGGCTTAATTCGGGTTTTTTTGTTCGCACAGGTTTTTGTAACGAATAGTCAAGAATAAATTTGCCGTCTTTATTATATTTCATAATCCTATATTTTACGGAGTCTCCAACATAAATGCTTTCTTTTGAATCAAATGCTAATGACGTCGGTACGACTGGAAACCAAACAGAATAATCACTTCCTTTTGGTGGCTTAAGTATAGCTCCGAATTTATGATCACCCGATCTGTTAATAATGACATCAGATTTTTTACACATCGTCTCAGCGATTGCTGATGATGTGAGAAAAACAAGCAACCATGTGAATATTGAAAATGTTTTTAATAGTTTCATCATAATCTCCTTTTTATCGAATCGTGCCAAAGCCATTAAACAATTCACCTGAAAGTTTTCCTAAAGTGCCGCCATCATCTGGGCACCCATCTACTGGATTTCCTCTTAGAAATGAATTGTAAGCAGTATCAGATGGAAGTTGAATATTCATATTTAGTTTGTGTTCAACTCCACTACGATCAACCCTACTGTTCTTCACCCCCTTAGAAGCGGCGTGAATATATGTGACCGTTCCCTTTCCATCAACATCAGCACCCGTAACAATTCCAACATGAGTTGGTTGCTCATCATCGCTAAGATTGCAGCTATCATCCCGATCATAGGTATAATTCCAAAAAATTATGTCTCCCACTAAAGAATCATTTGTAGTTCTTACACTGTTATTTATTCTTAGTTTATTTGCTAAATTATATAGGTTCGGGGCATAGTTAGGATCGCCCGTGTCATTTTCTTTAGCCAAATTTACAAGATCTATTCCCGCAGCCATGTATGCTTTTACTACCAACCCCGTACATTTACCTACTTTCGTATAACTCCATCCTAAAAAGTTACACGCTTTTTTTGCTGCTTTTTCTCCGATATCCTCATCGCTCAATACTTCAAAAAATTGGGAAACTGTTGCCGTCAATTTAATGATGTTTCTCTTAGCAGCATCAAGACTATCTTTTACCCAACCGTATGCCCCTTTATAAAGCTGAACGATCTGATAACCATCATTTCTATTCGTTGTCCCCCCACCGGCCAATCCTCCGGAAATCATATAAGTACCTGATCCAGACGCAGGGTCTTTAACGATGTACCCGACTCCATTCCAGTCATTGATCTGCACATTCCTCTGCGGAATGGTGATCTCATTTCCTGCATTTACCGAGTTCCTTATATCCACAACAACTTCCTGGCTCACCAACAATTGTGGAACAATTTGTTCGATATTCGCTGCATTTATCTTGTAAATGGCTATACCGTTCTGACTTGCCGTTTGCAGGGCTTTCACAGCCGATACAGAAGAAAACCCGTCGATAGCCTCGAAAATGTAATGCTCGTTGAAGGAACTGATCAGCCCGGACATTTCCATGTAGGACTTTTCCGCCTGCAGGCTGCCGTCCTTCGCCACGGCAATGATCCTGTCCATCGGAACATCCATCTCCAGACCTGAAGGGGTTACCCAGCGTGGGATAGAAAAGAAGTAGGTTACAGAAGGGATAATTGAGACAATGCTCCCGGATAAGGTCCTCATCTGTGCCACGTTGTATATTTTAGCGCCAGATGAATACAGCTTGTCATTAGCAAAGAAGTAGGTCATGGCAAGAAGATGAAGATGCTCCCCGATCAGGTCGTCGTTACTGAAAGCTTCAGGCGGAAGAGTGGCAATGTTGTTCCGCAGAGTGCCGTTTCTTGCCCCCAGCGAGCCTTCGTTTACCCCGGCCAGATCAATTCCGATCGCGTAATATCCGCCAGCAACAACCGTCTTTTCCACTGATTCACTCGTTCCGTCCGGTCTTGTTAATCCAAGTGAAAGTGTATTCACATTGCCGAGAGCCGATGGCTCTCCGGCAAGCACTACATTTCCTTCCACCCTGAGTTCAGGTTTAACCTGGAGCATGTAGGCCGGCACGTTGAACATGAATCCGCCGTAGGTTGTGACGAGTGCTTCATCACTGGATGTTGCGGGTCGATATGAAAGAGTAACCCGTTTGCCGGCAAGCTCCGGGGCTGAAGTAGAATAAAATACATCTGATTGCTCTCCGCTGGAGCTCATTCGGAAGGAAACCTTGGCTCTGTAGTTCGCCGATACATAACTGGCTTTATTGGCTACAACAATTGTCTTGTAAGGGAGGCTTGACGGCAGAAATTTGAACTTTTCTTCTAAGATTTCTTTCTTGCCCTTGACATCAACAATTGATTTATCAGGCATCGTAGAATCGAGGTAGGATTGAATCTGTCTTTGATAAAAGTGCAAAGAATTTTGGCTATTCAGGCTTGCCAGGTAATTATCCTGATTAAAAGGCACCATCGCTGTCACGTCAAACCCTGGTACAATGCTATTCTGCTTGAAGGAAGCATCGAGCGGTATCCAGGTGGGATTGCTCTGGTCTCTCATCGTCCCCCGATAGTTCCCGTATGGCAAGTAGGCCTCAACCCAGACATGTTCCATCTGAGCTTTTGTTATCTTGCCACCTGACAATCCACCTTTAACCGGTATCCCACCGCTGGCAATAAAGTTCAGCGCAGCCTGAGGATCGGTAAATCCCCCGGTCCAATTCATAACCTTGTCGATTGGAAGTTCCACCGTGCCAGTGACATACCGGGCATTGATCCCGGCTGCGCGCAGGAGCGCGATGAGGAGCGAGGCGGTGTCGAATGCGTTCCCCTGCCTGGTGAGCAAGGTCATCTGCGCCCCCTGGATGGAGCCCCAGGTCGGGACGAATTCGATGTTGTTCCTTACCCACTCGTAGATTTTTTCTGGGCTGCTCCCCAGTTCCAGCGCCTTGGCCCTGATCTCCGGAGTAAGTTGCACCTCCACCGTTTCGGCGAGATCATCGGACGGCAGCAGCCCGGTCACGGAGCCGGTCGAGGCGACCATGATCCGCTTGGCCTGTTTCCAGGCATGTTTGTCCTTCTTCAGATCCTTGTCGAACTCTTCCTTCTTCAGCCGCGGTTCCCGCTTGATGACCTTCGGCTGCCGGTGGGGAAGCTTGTTTGGATCGAGCTTTTGGTGGAGGGAGGGGGTTTTGGTCCGCTCCAGATGTTTACGGGTTTTCTGCAGTGCCGTCTCTGCCTCCACCACATCCTTGGCGCGTTCAACAAGAGAAATGTTCCCTTTCAGCTCGGCCAGGTTGTCG
Organism: Geobacter sp.; assembly: GCA_009886125.1. Lineage (GTDB taxonomy): Bacteria > Desulfobacterota > Desulfuromonadia > Geobacterales > DSM-12255 > VEOV01. The sequence goes on from VFJK01000019.1 coordinate 6,775, forward strand.
TCGTAGTGCTTGACGAACTTGGCGTGCCGCGCCAGGATCTCGGCTGGGAGCTTGGCGTCTTTCAGTTTCTTCTCCGTCGCGGCAAACTGCTTGCGGATGTCGGCATCGAGGGTGTCCAGCTCGCCCTTATAAGCTGTCAGCCTCTGCTTCTTACTGTCATAACCGGCCTTCGGGTCGTTGAGATCGGCAGTCAGCTCTTCCGTCAGCTTGGCGAATCGCTCTTCCGCACCCTCGGCTTTTTGCGCCGGAACTGCGGTCTTGGCCTTTTTCGCGGCATCCTGCGCTGCATGGGCTACGCTGAAAACTCCGCCAGAGGTCCAGGTGAAGAAAGAAAGTACAACCGCTGCGATGATCCTTGAATGCTTGCGAAACATCTGTCCCTCCATAAACTCAAAAATTCATATTTTCAGTCACAGAACTCAAAAGACCGCTCAATCAGCCAATGCCAACCAGAGCGGCCCTAAAACTCCACGAAAAAATGATCCGCCATGTGGCGCCATTCACCCTCCAAATTTAAGAACAATGCAATGAAGTTATTCTTAATACGCTGTTTTGAAATTAGCGTCAACCATTAACCGCTTTGCCCCTGAAAGCAGAAAAGCCCCTCCAGAAAATTATCCTGTCGAGGCTCTTCAAAACAATCTCACCAGCATGTAATCGACTGGATTAAAAGAGTGTTTTAGTTGTCTTTCAGCTTGTAAAAACTTACGCGCAAGCTGTTTTCAATCTGAGTTACCGTCTCAGTAGGTAGTGGGGAAACTGTCGAATCCAGCACTATCCTCAAGAACCCTTTATGAACTCCAATACGCGCCTTTGAGACACCATGGCTGTCGATCCGGACACTTTTCTCGGGGATCTCTGAAACAGCTCCGGGGATATCAATAATCAGCCTCCACGGATCACTGATCCTGACTATTTTGTAGTTATCAATAGCCGCATCAGCCTTAATCTCGATATAATCCTGTTTGACCTCTATCAACTGAATCTTGACGGCACGAGAGCTTCTGCTTTTTGCTGCAGGCTTTACACTCGATTCCATTTTAACCAAAGGCTCTGGTTCAGTTGCCAGCAAGAGCTCTTTGTTTCGAAATTGATAGACAACTTTCTGTTCTCCACCTTTTGGCTCACCATCAATATCTTTTGAGAAATATCTTGGATAACTCCTGATTACTCTCCCGCCTCCGGTTACAAATCTGTCTCCTCCGCGATAACCACTCATACTTCCCGGCTCTGGAAGAGTGAGGTGCTTCAGGGTATTTCCTTCAACATAGAATATTTGAAAAGATCTTCTGGCAGGGTCTGAATGTTTGCGGCTGACCAACAGGAGTTCGTATCGCCCGTCATCATCAAGATCTTCAGCCCAGGCCTTTTCAACTATCTCATCGACTTCCGCTTGAAACTGGGTATACGGATTTGCATTTCTCTTAACAGCAATTTTTAACAATTGCTTACCGCAGGCAACAATCGGTTGTGTCGATATATCATAATTGAATTCATCTGTTATGACTTGAGTGTTGAAGGAACAGCCGAGCTCAGAAGCAATTCCGACACCTGAGAAAACAGATAAAGAGAGAACCTGGATAGATAGGCTATAAAGCAGGATACGGAACATTTCATCCTCCGGACTGGATACGAAAAAGGCTCACCGGAGAGCACCGATGAGCCTTTTGCTCTTGCTTTGTATACTACTTGTATTCGGGCATTTCGTCAAACTGGAGATACTGATAAATCTTCTCTTTATTCGGTTCGACCTTATCCTTATAGACTGACATGAACTCGGCGACTGTCGGCAGCTTGCCCATCGTTGAAGCAACTGCGCCAAGCTCAGCAGACCCAAGGAATACTTTTGCACCATCCCCGATACGATCATCAAAATTCCGGGTTGAGGTCGAGAACATATTGACCCCATCGGGTACACGCGCCTGATTCCCCATGCAAAGTGAACAGCCGGCAATCTCGATCCTTGCGCCGAATGCGCTATAGACCGAGAAGTAAGCCTCGTCCTTGAGCTTTTGCTGATCCATGCGGGTCGGCGGGCAAATCCAGGTCCTGACAGCCGGATTGAACTTGAGGCCGCGCCAGATCTCTGCTGCTGCACGGAAATGGCCGATGTTGGTCATGCAGGATCCGAGGAACACGTCCTGAATCGGTGTGCCGGCAACGTCGGAAAGGAGCTTCACGTCATCCGGATCGTTCGGGCAGGCAAGGATCGGCTCGGTGATTTCAGCCAGATCGATTTCGATTACTGCTGCATACTCGGCATTCTTGTCAGCTTCGAGAAGCTCAGGCTTTGCCAGCCAGGCGTTTACCGCATCGATCCTGTTCTGCAGGGTCTGTGCATCCTGGTAGCCGTCTTTGATCATACTCTTCATCAGCGCAACGTTGGAACGGAGATATTTAGCAACAGATGTTTTTGACAGCTGTATGCAGCCGGCAGCAGCTGAACGCTCTGCAGCTGCGTCGGTGAGCTCGAAAGCCTGCTCAACGGTAAGGTCGGGAAGCCCCTCCATCTCGAGGATTCTGCCGTTGAATACATTGACCTTGTTCTTTTTGGGAACAGTCAGGAGACCCTGTTTGATCGCCCAGTAAGGGATTGCATTAACAGCGTCACGAAGGGTAATACCTTGATTAAGCTTTCCCTTGAAGCGAACAAGAACGGACTCAGGCATATCAAGAGGCATGAAACCCATGGCTCCGGCAAAAGCGACCAGACCTGATCCGGCCGGGAAGGAGATCCCGATCGGGAAACGGGTATGTGAGTCGCCACCAGTACCGACAGTATCAGGGAGCAGGAGTCTGTTGAGCCACGAGTGAATAACGCCGTCACCCGGCTTCAGGGGTACGCCGCCACGCTCAATAATGAAATTGGGAAGATTCTTGTGCATCTTTACGTCTGCCGGTTTCGGATATGCTGCTGTATGGCAGAATGACTGCATGAACATCGGAGAGAGGAACTTGAGACAGGCAAGCTCCTTCAGCTCATCTGCAGTCATAGGGCCGGTCGTATCCTGACTGCCTACAGTCGTCATCTTCGGATCACAGGCAGTGCCGGGGAGAATACCGGTGACACCGCAGGCCTTGCCGACCATCTTCTGAGCGAGAGAGTAGCCCTGCCCTGCTTTTGGTGCAGGGTTTACCGGCAGGGTGAATACATCCGTATCACCAAGTCCGAGTGCCTTACGGGCATTCAGGGTCACAGCACGACCGATGATCAAGGGGATCCGGCCACCAGCGCGGAATTCATCGGGCAGAGTGTTCGGGCTGATCTTGAATGTGGAGACTACTTCACCCTTATCATTAGAGATCTCACCTTTGACTGCGTTGATAGTGATTACATCACCATCATTCAATTTAGAAACATCGGCTTTGATCGGCAGAGCTCCGGAATCCTGAGCTGTATTGAAAAATATCGGGGCAATGACACCACCGATGATAACACCGGCACTCTTTTTATTAGGAACACACGGGATCTCCTCCCCCATATGCCAGAGAACCGAGTTGCAGGCAGACTTGCGGGAAGAGCCGGTACCTACTACATCGCCGACAAAAGCGACTTGATTGCCTGCTGCGCGCCATTCGGCTATCTGGGCAAGGCGATTCGGGAAACGGGTCTTGCCCATTGCGAGGGCATGCAGTGGGATGTCCGGACGGCTCCAGGCATCACCTGCCGGTGAGAAGTCATCAGTATTGATCTCACCCTCTATCTTAAACACCTTGACCTTGATTGACTCAGGAACACCGGGACGGTTTGTGAACCATTCAGCATTGGCCCATGAAGTGAGGACTCTTTTTGCTGCGGCATTGGTTTTTGAAAGAGCCACTACCTGGTCAAATCCATCATAGACAAGAGTCATTCCGGAAAGTGCATTAGCAGCTTCATCGGCAAGTTCGGAGTTTGAGAGAGCCTCGACCAGAGGTGCTACGTTGTAGCCACCCAACATAGTGCCAAGCATGCGAACCGAGTCAACTTTGCTGATAAGAGAAGATTTCCTGGTCCCCTTGACGATCTCAGCAAGAAATCCTGCTTTTACTTCTGCAGCCGGATCAACTCCCGGTGATACCCGCTCTTTAATGAGGTGGACAAGAAACTCTTCCTTGCCAGCAGGGGGATTTTCCAGTAATTTACAGAGGTCGGCTGTCTGCTCGGGACTTAGTGGAAGCGCCGGAATCCCTTGTGCGTTACGCTCTTCTTCGTGTTTCAGATATGCTTCGATCATCTTTTTCCTCCTTCATGTTTATCTGCCTTTTTTGCAGTAGTTAGCCTGTAATTCATGGTTAAAACGGTGTATACTGTATACGACAAATCTGCCGTTTGTCAACGCCAGAATCTGCACACTATGGAGCACTTCACATGAAAAGATTCCTTATGTCTCTGATTTTCCTCTTTACCATTCCTGTTGCATCGTATTCAGCCACTTTCGACCCTTCATTCAAGTTCATGACCCTGGAAACCGAACATTTCAGAGTCTATTACCATCAGGGACTGGAACAGATCGGCAGCAGGGCCGCCGTTACTGCCGAGGAGGTTCATAAGAAACTCTCCGCCCTTCTCCAGTGGGACCCGGAAGAAAAAACCAATATCGTTCTTGCCGACAATTCAGATTTTGCCAACGGTATGACTACGGTAATACCATACAACATTATCTATCTGCAGACAGCTCCCCCCCCCCTCACCTCTTCTATCGGCGAGTACGACAACTGGCTCAGACTCCTTATTATTCATGAGTATGCCCATGTACTCACCTCGGACCCGGTCAGGGGCTATAGAAAGGTTATGCGCAAGATTTTCGGGAAAGTTGTTCCCCTGAATGATCTGCTTGATTATCTCGTATTTGCTTTTGCCGGTCCTTCTAATATGTTGATGCCACGATGGTGGCACGAAGGTATGGCCACCTGGGCAGAAACCGAACTCACCTCTTCCGGTCGAGGCAGAAACAGTTATTACCAGATGCTTTACCGAACGGCTGTAGCTGAGAACAAACTCCTCTCAATCGACAAGATCAATGGTGATATCCCCTACTGGCCGGAAGGGAATTCGCCTTATATCTTCGGATCAAAACTGATTCAGTACATCGCTGAAAAATATGGTGCCGATCTTCCCGGGAGCATATCCAGGCAGCAGTCCGGACGAGCCCCCTACTTTATTAATGGCACGGCGGAAGATCTGTTCAATGGTAAGAACTACAGTGAACTGTACAATGACATGCTTTCAGGTCTGAACAGAACTGAGAAGGAGAAGATTACGGCACTGAATAAGGAGCCTTTTACCAGTACGAGAAAAGTTGGAAAACCGGCTGTCATGGAGACAAATCCAAGATTTTCACCAGACGGCATGATGTTGGCTTTTAACAGGGATGACAGACACTCTCATCCGTCCATTGTAATTCAGGACAGTACCGGAAAAGAGATTGCCAATTTCTGGAGAAAATACGGTGACGGAGCAATCTCATGGAGTCCTGACAATAGCAGCATCGTTTTCTCCCAGGCAGAGTATTCAAATGACGGAAATTTCTACCAGGATATTTTTAGATATGACCTGAAAAGTTCCACTCTGAAAAGGCTGACCAGAGGTCTGCGTGCCGCTGCACCGGACATTTCACCTGACGGGAAAAAACTGGTGGCCGTTATTAACAGCCGGGGGGGGCAGAATCTGGCACTTCTTGACCTTGAAGCTCTGCTCTTGAATAAAGATGATGTCTCACCGAAATCAATCACCAGCTACGCAGAGTACAGCATCTCTTCTCCACGCTGGTCCCCTGACGGCAAAAGTATAGCTTTTGCATACAAGGACAGTAATGGAAGCCCCTCTCTCAGCCTGTTGAATGTCGACACATCCACTGTCAGGGAGCTTTACAGCAGTGCTCAGACAGTCGATTCGCCTGTATGGAGCCAAGATGGAAGCCGTATCTTCTTCACCTCGGATGAAAACGGCGTGTTCAATATTCACTATTACGAGCTTTCTTCAGAAGAGAAAAAGCAGGTAACCCACCTGCTCTCAGGCGCGTTTTCGCCTGACATTAACTCTTCTGACGGGACAATGGCTGTCAGTGAGTATACTTCCAATGGTTTTACTGTCTCGCTGATAACAAAGGAGAATCTTCGCAATTCTCTGGAATCAGCTCCTGCGATAAGCAGCATCGTCTATCCGGTTAGGAGCTCCATGCTCGAACCATTGGAACAGCCCGCACCGTTATCAATCCGGAAGGAATCACCCTATTCCCCGATTGAATCTCTGATACCAAGATTCTGGCTCCCCTCAATGATCGCAGAGACATCCATAGACTCAGCTGTTGGCGCTGTAACAGCCGGCCAGGACGTCCTTGGCTACCATACTGTTTATGGTAAGGCTCTATACGGCAGCATCTTCAATAAAGCCTATTTCGAAGCACTCTATGAATACGGGCGGTTTACCCCCTCTTTTACACTGCAAGGATATGCGCTCCCTGCTACATATACCAATCTCATCCCTTCACAGGAGTACAACGAGATCGAGCGTGGAGCCGTTGCTACTATGAAGGTCCCTATAGGAAGTCTGGATAGTCCCTTGCACTTTAACGCCGGATATCATCTCAGGGATCAGAAAGCCCTGTCTAACCCGACTGCCAACAGTTTTAACGGCAATCCTGTTTTTCAGGGACGACGCGACAGTTTTTTTGCAGGTTTTGATTATTACGACAGATACAGATACCCCTGGTCTGTTAGCAGGGAACAGGGTAGGACGCTGACGTTCAACTTCGAGTATTTCGGCAAAGAAACCGGGAGTATGATTGAGACAAAAGAGTACAAAGCTTCATGGAGCGAGTATTTCTCTCTTTGGAACAACCACAATATCATGGCTCAGCTAAGCGGTGCGCTTGCAGATGGTGATCAGACACCTCAAGGTTCATTCCAGTTGGGCGGGATAACCTCTTTCTATAACCCGTTCGGATTACGGGGATATGAATCCCGTTTTTTTTCCGGGAGCAGGATAGCGACCGGTACGTTAGAGTACCGGTTCCCTGTCGAATACTTCCTGAAAGGATTCGGGACTTCACCCTTTTTCATGGACCGGCTTCATGGTGCGATCTTCCTCGACGCCGGAGAGACCTGGGATGCGAACAGTTCGTTCAAGGGGAGAGATATCATGTTCGGAGCCGGAACAGAGATACGATTCGATATGACTCTTGGTTACTGGCTGAAGCTTACCCCAGCCATTGGTTACGCACACGGTTTTGACAAGGATTTCGGCAGTGATCAGATCTACTTCATGGTCTATGCAAACCTTTGATGGGTGGTATACTTGAGTAACGTATTGATAAGAGGATACCTATGCGCAACCTTATATTGGTCATTATCCTAACTGTTCTATCTGCCGCAGGTTGCACGATGATAATCAGTGAACAGTCGAGAAAACTGGTAGATACAGAAGATTCATTCAAAGTCATCAAGAGCTCGCCGGATGTATACATTGGGAAGCATGTCATGCTCGGCGGCCGTATCGCGAATGTAATTAACAGTGCTGAGGGAGCCCGGCTGGAGATCGTGCAGTTCAATCTGACCTCATTGGGCTATCCTGAGGACACTTTTCTCTCATACGGAAGATTTCTCGCAACAAACAGCAGCTATATGGATCCGATGGTATACCGACGAGGGATGCTGATTACTCTGGTAGGCGAGATCAAAGGTAAAAAGACCATGCGTCTTGAAGATATAGACTATACCTACCCTGTTGTGACAATAAGAGAGTGGTATGTCTGGAGAGATTCAGAACTTGACCGTAACTGTAATTACCCCATCACTCGGCCGGTGTACGATCCATACAGTTACGGGTTCGGAGTTGACCCATTTCTGCAAAGATCCTATAACCCGGCATATATACCCCGATAAAGCATTTAACTAATCCTGAGTTGATGAATACCTGAACAGTCCGCCTGGATTATTTAGGCAAAACCCCGGCTTTATCAACTGCTTCGCCTGCACTTACCCACTCCTTGGCCAGAGTATAGGTGACAGCCAGCATCACCGGGCCGATAAAAAGACCCAGGATGCCGAACGAAATGAGTCCTCCCAGTACACCTGCGAAAATAAGCAGTAAAGGAAGATCCGCCCCTTTTTTTATCAGCATGGGCCTGATGATATTGTCAATCGTCGCAACTGTGACTGCCCAGGCTAACATGAACCACGCCCACCCTGTATGATCGTTATAAAAAAGCCATATCACGACCGGGACAAGAACAACTGTCGGACCGATCTGGGCTACACATACGATGAATGTGATAGCAGTAAGCACAACTGCACCCGGAACCCCTGCAATCAACAACCCGCCATAGGCCAGGACAGACTGGATTACGGCAGTGACTATAATCCCGAGTGCAACGCCTTTTATCGCCTTTGCAGCAAGAATTGCCGCATTCTCCCCCTGCACTCCAGCGATTCTCCGAAAAAAGCGGCAGATCCCGTTCGCTGCATCCTCACCGTTTACATACAGAATAGCCGAAATGACGATGGTGATAAGACTGTTGAGAATAATAATCCCGAAGTTTTCAGCCTGTCCGACTGTCCAGCGTAATATCTTTTCATAATAGGGAGATATATGTTCTGTTATCCGGGCTGTTTCCAGTGAACCGTACTCATTCCAAAGAGAGACAATCTTGCTTCCGACCAGAGGAAGCTTCTCTACCCAGACTGGAGCTGCAGGAAGCCTGAAATTCGAAATGGGTGTCTGACTGAACGCATAGAGCTCCTGTGCCTTATCTATCAGCATCATCACAGCCAGCGTCAGAGGAATGAAAAGAATACAAAGAAGGAGGAGCGTCATTATCACGACTGCAGGCCACCGTTTTCCACCAAGCCGTGATTGCAGTGAAATAAGGAGCGGCCATGTTGCTATCACTATCATGGATGCCCAGACAATGGCATAGAGAAAAGGCCGCATTATCCAGAAGCATGAAGCGATCAGAACCGCAATAAGTATGACCGCCAGCGTTGTACGTGTGACGTCACCGGATAAAACCTTGACTGGCATTTCTTCTCCCCCTGTAAACTCCAGTTTACGCCCTCTTCAGCCACTTGATACGTCTTCAGAAGGCTGAATCAAAACAGCATCATCTAGCATCTTTATAGATTGCATCGGATTTTGAAGAGTCGACCGTTATTCCTTCACGTTCAAGCAGTTCGCCGGTGGATTTCCATAGTTGATTCAAAGCAGTGGCATAGCCTGCATAGGCTTTGATCTGATTACTTTTTGCAGTGACAAGATCATTTTCCACATCAAGGATATCTTTGGTAGTTGCAAGACCGACTTCGCCCTTTTTCAAATACGCCTTGACCCGTTCATCGGCATACAGCCGGGCCCGATTAGCAACATCAAGCTGTTTGAAGCTTGAGTTTACGGAGCGAATGGCATTTTTCACCTCTATTTCGATAGAGGACCTCAGGCTCGCGATCTGGATTTTTGTCTGCTCACTTTTCAAGCGGCTTTTTATATAATCATTGCGGGCAGATTCATTCCCTATGGGGTAATCAAGCTGAAGCCCGACACTCCATGCCGGATAATTTAATGACCCTAATCGTTCCATATCACGACCGTAATCTTTGTCAAGCCCGGTAAGCGCTACTGAAGAGGTTAGATTCAGGGACGGCATCGTCTGATTCCTGGCGACAGAGGTCTGAAGTTCTGTTGTGGCAAGCTGTCCCTTGAGCTCGTCAAGCTCGGGTCTTGAAGAAATCGCTCTTTTCAGCGCTTCAGCTTCATTGATCACAAGCGCAAAAGTTTCAGGCTTGTCTGTAGTAACAATATTCTCCACTTTGTTAATCTGCAGGAGACCGGTCAGTACGTCTACCTGATCACGGACCGCCTTTTCGGCATCAATCAGCTCTTTCTCTCTGGAAGAAACCCCAAACTGTGCGTTCAGGTTTTCCATGGCCGGCAGGACTCCGGCCTTTACCCGAGAATCGGTATCGGACAGTACTTTCTTTGCGAGGTCCAGGGAGGTTTTCCTGGATTCGAAATCTTCCTTGAAACTGACCAGCTTGAAATATTCAGTACGAACCTGAGCAACTATTGCCAGTATCCGGCTCTTGAGATGACTGATTGAAGTCTCCTTGGAGAGTTCAGATACTCTTATGTTCAGCTCAGTTGTCTCTTTCCCGAAGTTTTTCAGAAGCGGCTGCGTGAGAGTCAAGCCGAGTGATGATGACCAGTAGGTACCCAAAGGAACATTTGTGCTGTTGTCCTGACGGTAATTCTGGTATTTGAGTCCGAGAGTACCGCCCGTTGGCAGCAGTTGATAAGCACCCGGTGTCAAAACATATGTACTCTGATCCACCCCGCTCCCCAGAGATGGAGAGTATGTATTAGACTGCTGATAACTTGTATCCAGAGTCAGATGCGTTTCATATATTGCCCGGTTTTTTTTAAGATCTGATTCAGCCTGTGCTGGATTGTACAGCTCAGCTCTTAAATCAAGGTTCCTCTCGATAGCAAGCTTTACTGCCTCTTTGAGAGAAAGCTTCATTTCTGAATCTTCCGCAGAAGCAACTGTTGCAACAGAAATGGCGAATAAATAAATGAAGAGCAGAACAGCAAACTTCTTCATGGAAAAACCTCCGAAGACGCACGTAAAGGGAATATAGTCAGTTTGCTGATTATCTTGAGAAAATATTGTGGTGTCAAGGGATTATAAAAAAAGGGCGCCCAAAAGCGCCCCGTTTTGAACAGTCAAAATCCTACCCTTAAATCAGCCGGCTCCTGTAGAGCGGAAACCCTTTCATGAGGCTGTTCACCGAGGTCTTGATCTGGAGGAGCTTCTGCTCGTCGCCAATGTTCGCAATGGCATCTGCGATAAAATCTGCAACTTTCAGCATCTCTGCCTCTTTCAGACCGTGGGTAGTTGCCGCCGGTGTCCCGATGCGGATACCGGAGGTCACGAACGGAGAGCGGGTCTCGAACGGCACCGTGTTCTTGTTCACGGTAATGCCGGCCTTGTCCAGCGCCTCCTCTGCAGCCTTGCCGGTGATATCGGTGCCGGTGAAGTTGACCAGCATGAGGTGGTTGTCGGTCCCGCCGCTGGTGAGCTTGAAGCCCTTAGCCAAGAGCGCTTCGGAAAGTGCCTTCGCATTCTTCACGATCTGCTGCTGATAAACCTTGAACTCAGGCAGCAGCGCTTCCTTGAAAGCAACTGCCTTGCCTGCGATGGCATGCATAAGCGGCCCTCCCTGGATGCCGGGGAAGATCTGCGAGTTGAGGGTCTTTGCAAACTCATCACGGCAAAGGATCATGCCGCCGCGGGGGCCACGCAAGGTCTTGTGAGTCGTAGTGGTGACGAATTCTGCATACGGAACCGGGCTGGGATGAACGCCTGCAGCAACCAGACCGGCAAAGTGAGCCATATCGACCATCACAACTGCGCCAACCTTGTCAGCGATCTTCCTGAATGCCGGGAAGTCAATAATCCGGGGATAGGCGCTGGCGCCGACCACTATCATCTTCGGTTTATGAGTTTCAGCAAGACGCTCGACCTCTTCGTAATCTATTGTCTCTGTCTCGGGAGAAACACCATACGGGACGATATTGAATAGTTTGCCGGAAAAATTGACCGGGCTTCCATGAGTCAAATGACCACCGTGAGACAGGTTCATGCCGAGAACTGTGTCGCCAGGCTTGCAAGCTGCAAAGTATACTGCCATGTTTGCCTGGGAACCGGAATGAGGCTGGACATTTGCATGATCAGCTCCGAACAACTCCTTAGCCCGGTCTATAGCTAACTGCTCCACCACATCGACCTGCTCACACCCGCCGTAGTAACGCTTACCGGGATACCCCTCAGCATATTTGTTCGTAAGTATCGAACCCTGAGCTTCGAGGACGGCTTCTGAAACAAAGTTCTCGGAAGCGATCAACTCAAGGTTGTACTCCTGGCGCTCGGTTTCCAGACGGATGGCAGTTGCAATTTCTTTATCAAATGATTCCAGAATGGACATATCGTCACCTCGTATATTGTATAAAGTTTAAAATGGAAACGGGACCTTATGGAGTCCCGTAAAAAGCAGATCAATTATAATATCGGTTTGTTAACAACTAAACTTCTTCTCAATCGCAGTTATCTTGTCAAGCCTTGACTGATGTCTGCCGCCTTCGAATTTTGCATCAAGCCAGGCAGACACGATCTCACGCCCCTTATCAGGAGTTGTGGTACGCCCACCAAGGACAAGGATATTGGCATTGTTGTGCTCTTTGGCCATCTGCGCCATGAACACATCGGTGACAAGGGCTGCGCGAACCCGAGGGAACTTGTTGGCTGCAATCGAAATACCGATGCCGGTACCGCACACAAGGATTCCTGCCTCTGCCTCGCCGCGCGAGACCAGGCCGGCAACAGCCTCGGCAATATCAGGGTAATCCACCGAGGTGCTATCGAAGGTCCCGCAGTCTTTGAACTTGATGCCGCGCTCACTAAGAAAACCGGCAATCGCACTCTTCAGATCGAGACCGCCATGGTCGCTACCAAGGAGCATCATATCTTCTTGAAGAGCAGCGTCGCATTAGTACCGCCAAAACCCAGTGAGTTACTCATGGAATATTCCACCACAGCATCGCGGGGAGTATTAGGCACATAATCCAGATCAAGTTCGGGATCCGGCTCCTCGTAGTTGATGGTAGGCGGTACAACACCCTTGTCCATGGCCATACAGCAGAAAACCGCTTCCAGACCGCCGGCGGCGCCGAGTAAATGGCCGGTCATGGATTTGGTCGATGAGACCATCAATTTGCTGGTGTGATCCCCAAAAACAGATTTGATTGCCAGAGTCTCGTTCAGGTCGTTGAAGGGGGTCGACGTGCCATGGGCATTTATATAGGTTACCTGTTCCGGATTGACGCCGGAATTTTTCAGCGCCATCTTCATGCAGCGGGCAGCGCCTTCACCGCCGGGAGCAGGGGCGGTCATGTGATAGGCATCAGCGGTGAGTCCGTAACCGACTACCTCAGCATAGATCTTCGCGCCGCGCTTCCTGGCAGAATCGTAATCTTCCATAACAACGATGCCGGCTCCTTCGGCCAGGACAAAACCGTCACGGGTCTTGTCAAAAGGACGGGAAGCACGTTTCGGGTCATCATTGCGCGAATCGGTAAGAGCTTTCATAACCGCAAAACCACCGATACCCAAAGGGGTCACGACAGATTCCGTACCGCCGGCGATCATTGCGTCAGCGTCACCACGAGCGATAATGTGGTAGGCATCACCGATGGAATGAGTCCCGGTAGCGCAGGCAGAGACAGACGAGATATTCGGGCCTTTGGCACCGTACTTTATCGAGATATGCCCAGGCGCCAGGTTAATAATAAGCATCGGGATAAAGAACGGAGTGATCTTCCGATAACCGCTCTCATTCAGTACAGTATGATATTTCTCGATGGTCGGCAGTCCACCCAGACCAGCACCGACAAGAACACCGACGCGCTCGGCGTTTTCATCATTGATGACCAGGCCGGAATCCTCCATGGCAAACTGGGCAGCGGCCATGGCGTACTGGATGAACAGATCCATCTTCTTGACTTCTTTCTTGTCGATGAAATCTTCGGCATTGAAGCCCTTGACCTCACCCGCTACCTTGACCGGCATGTCAGAAGCATCAAAACGAGTGATCAGGTCAACACCTGATTGTCCCTTTACCAGTGCATCCCAATTGGCGGCATTACCTATTCCCAGGGGCGATACCGCGCCGATGCCGGTTATCACGACTCTTCTCATAGTAAACTACTCCTAAATAAAAGCATAAGAAGGGTACTGTCACTTAATGATCAGTACCCCCTTGCTTTGAAGAATATCCCCAACTATATCCACATCTGGTGAGGAGTGAGCAAACCTGCTGTTCCCAAAGAGACGAAGCGAACAAGGTGTCGAGCACGATCAATCGTGCAACGTCGTCAAGTGCAGCTTTGTTGCAGAGTCTCAACAGATTTTCAATTAACTGTTAGGTGTGCTCTGTTATGTAGTCGATTGCATCCTGGACAGTCTGGATCTTCTCGGCGTTCTCATCGGAAATCTCGATATCAAACTCCTCTTCCAGTGCCATAACAAGCTCAACTGTGTCAAGGGAGTCAGCCCCGAGATCGTCCATGAAGGATGCTTCATTGGTAACCTGTGACTCTTCAACACCAAGCTGCTCTGCAACGATCTCTTTAATTCTCTTTTCTACCGACATTACCTTACCTCCGTTTAGTAGTATCCTTTTCAGGACTTTTTCAGTTTGTTTTGTACGACTTGCTTCTTATCATGATTAGCGGAAAAAGCAATATATTTTTATACCGGAATTCCTGCCACCCGGTTTTTTAAAAGCAGTTACATATACATGCCGCCATTAACGGAAAGAACATGCCCGGTGATATAGCCTGATGCCTCGGATGCAAGGAAAAGCACGGCATGAGCTATATCATCTGCACTCCCCAGACGTTCAAGAGGTATCTGGGCAGTAAGTTCAGCCTTGACCTTGTCAGAGAGAGCATCGGTCATTGCCGTGGCAATGAATCCGGGAGCCACTGCATTGACCGTGATATTTCTCTTGGCCAGTTCACGGGCATTCGATTTGGTCAGACCGATCAGACCGGCTTTACTTGCGCAGTAATTCGCCTGTCCGGCATTACCCATCTGGCCTACTACCGAGGCGATGTTGATGATCCGTCCGGAACGCTGCTTGGCCATAACCTTGGAAGCGGCACGGCTGCAGAGAAAGGCACCTTTCAGATTGACTGTCAACACGGCATCCCAGTCTTCCTCTTTCATCCTGAGAAAAATACCATCCCTGGTTATTCCTGCATTGTTAACGAGGATATCGACCCGCCCGAATGCGCTCATTGCTGCTTCGATCATTTTTTCTGCATCTTCAGGAACCGTCACATTCCCAACCACAGCAAGTGCCTGTCCTCCGGCAGCCTTGAGTTCGGCAACGACTGCATCAGTCGCTGACTGATCCATGTCCATTGCAACTATTGTAGCTCCGGCAGCCGATAGAGCCAATGAAATGCTTCGTCCAATTCCACGGGAAGCCCCTGTGACAACTGCTATTTTACCTTTAGGCATTCAAGTTCTCCTTTAAGACTGTTTATCTGCGAACGTAGCACGCAATTCCGACTCAGTGACCAGCTTGCCTTCAACATACGCCTTACCTGAAAACGTATAGATACCGCGACGGCAGCCGATGACTTCAAGTTCCAACCGTAACTGGTCTCCAGGAACGACCGGTTTACGGAACTTTGTATTGTCTATGCCGACAAAATAAGTGATCTTTCCTGCGTTATCAGCCGAAGAGCTGTACACAAGAATAGCCGCAACCTGCGCCATCGCCTCGACAATGAGCACACCAGGCATAACCGGGTGACCGGGGAAATGACCCGGGAAAAAAGGCTCGTTTATGGTGACGTTCTTCAGACCGACAATTTTCTTATCAGGTTCAATTTCCGTAATCCTGTCAACAAGAAGAAACGGATAGCGGTGAGGAAGAAGCTTCATTATCTCATTTACATCCAGCATGTGGCCTCCTGGTCAACCCTGAAAGGCTTTTAAGCCTGCAGAGTCTTCAATATTTAATGTAACTACCTCTTTGTCAATACGCTTAACAAGTCCGGACAGAACCTTCCCGGGTCCGATTTCAATAAACGAAGAGACACCGAGATTTACCATCTCTTTGACTGATGAATCCCATTTCACCGGGGCACTGACCTGTGCGACAAGCAGCTCTCTGACGCGATCAGGGTCGCTATTCTGGACTGCTTCGACATTAGTGATAACCGGAGCAGCGAGTCCGGAAAGCTGTATTTTATCAAGGACATCACGGAGACGCTCACCGGCAGGTATCATAAGGGCAGAATGAAAAGGAGCGCTGACAGGAAGGAGCATTGCCTTCCTGAACCCTCTGGATTTAGCAATCTCTATCGCTCTATTCACTGCAGTGGCATGTCCGGCAATGACAATCTGACCAGGTGAGTTGAAGTTGGCTGGCGAGACAACCTCACCCTGCTCTGCCTCGCGACAGATATCAGCAAGGACATCTGCTTCGACAGAGAGTATGGCCGCCATAGCTCCGAGTCCGACAGGTACCGCTTCCTGCATGAACTTTCCGCGAAGCCGTACCGTTTGGACAGCATCCTGAAGGGAAAGTGCTCCGGAAGCAACAAGTGCTGAATACTCACCAAGAGAGTGCCCGGCAAGGAAATCCGGTTTTATCCCTGTTTCTGACTGTAGGACCCTGAGCGCAGCAATACTTGTTGAAAGTATGGCGGGCTGAGTGTTCATGGTCAGCTTCAGATCTTCTTCAGGACCGTTGAAGCAGAGAGAAGAAAGTTTGAGCCCCAGAGCATCATCTACCTCTTCGAAAGTATCCCGTGCGATTTTAAAATTGTCAGAGAGATCCTTGCCCATCCCTGCATATTGGGATCCCTGGCCTGGAAATATGAATGCCCGTTTTGACATATGCTGACCCCGTTTACGTTATTAATATTCAGCTATAGCTGCCATCTTATTGACATGGCTCCACAGGTAAGCCCTCCACCGAAAGCATCCAGCAGGACGAGGTCCCCGGTTTTTATTGCACCGGTCCGGTTGGCTTCATCAAGAGCAATCGGGATCGATGCGGAAGATGTGTTGCCGTACCGGTCAAGATTTACAAAAACTTTTTCGTCAGGCAGTCCAAGTCTCTTTCCTATTGCCTCGATAATCCTTCTGTTTGCCTGATGAGGCACAAAAAGATCGATATCATCAGTCGTGAACCCGCCGGCGGAAAGTGTTTTAAGGGCAGCATCCTCCATCGCACGGACTGCAAGCTTGAACACTTCGTTCCCCTGCATTCTGATAAAGTTCAAACGCTCATCAATCAATTTGTGACTTGCCGGATTACGATTACCGGGTCCCGGTTGATACAGGAGTTCCCAGCAGGAGCCGTCGCTTTTGATGAAAGAGTCGAGTATCCCTGGAGAGGAGTCAGCTTCTATCAGAACAGCCCCTGCACCGTCACCGAAAAGGAGACAACTGTTGCGATCGGTCCAGTCGACGATCCTGGTAAGGATCTCGGCACCGATTACGAGGGCTTTTTTAACTTTGCCGGAACGAATGAAGCTGTCAACGATTGACAACGCATAGATAAAGCCTGAACAGGCTGCCGAGACATCAAACGCTGCTGCATTTTCTGCTTTAAGGTTGTTCTGTACAAGGCACGCGGTCGAAGGGAAAGGGAAGTCGGGAGTGACAGTTGCAACTATGATCATGTCAAGCTCTGCCGGAGAGACACCAGACATCTCCAGAGCTTTTAAAGCAGCTGTTGTTGCAAGGGTCGAGGTAAAATCATCACTTGAAGCGATCCTGCGCTCCTTGATGCCGGTACGGGTGGTGATCCACTCATCTGTGGTATCAACCATTTTTTCAATATCCTGATTCGTCAGTACATTGAATGGAAATGCTGAACCGGTACCAGTTAACCTGCTTCTCATCAGCGAACCTCTTTGTACAGGGAGCAGTTTAATCTTTTACAGAATCGCGTTGCTGCGAATAGATAGTGAAGTTTTCCTGTATCTTCTCTGCCATCCTCAGGTTTACACCTTTCGAGGAAAAATCCGAGGCAAATCTGACAGCGTTTCTGATCGCCTTGGTATTGGAACCGCCATGGCAGATCATGCCGACACCATTGATCCCGAGAAGAGGAGCGCCCCCATATTCAGCATAGTCGACCTTTTTCTTGAATCTGGCAAAGGCCGGACGTGACAGAAGATACCCTATCTTGCAGATCAGACTCTTTTTAATCTCTTCCTTGAGCATAGTGCCGACTGCCTCGGCAAGACCTTCTGAAAGCTTCAGGACGATATTCCCGACAAAGCCGTCACAGACGACAACATCAACTTTACCTGCAAAGATGTCCCTGCCTTCGATATAACCGGCATAATCGAATCGTACATCTTTCAAGATCAGATTCGTCTCGCGGGTCAGGTCATTTCCTTTTGTCTCCTCCGCACCATTAGAGAGAAGTCCGACCTTCGGTTTTTTAATCCCGAGAACGTGCCGGGCATAGACCTCGCCCATGATCGCAAACTGCACCAGATGAACCGGCTTACAATCGACATTTCCACCTATGTCCAGTACGACCGTATGGCCAAGAAGTGTCGGGAACACCTGGGCAATAGCCGGCCGGTCAACACCGTTTAAGCGCTTCAGGACAAACATGCCGGCTGCCATAGTGGCACCGGAATTCCCGGCACTGACAACAGCATCAGCCTCACCGGACTTTACCAGTTCGAATGCGACCCGGATTGAAGAGTCCTTCTTCTTTCGAATCGCATCAGAAGCGGAATCATGCATTCCGACAACTTCACTTGCATGCTTGATTGTGATATCGAGTCCAGTGGTATTGTGCTTGGAGAGTTCTGCAGTCAACAGGTCCCTGTCACCGACAAGAATAATAGAAATAGAAAAATCGCGGGCTGCAGAAACAGCCCCTTCGACCTCTACCCTCGGCGCATTATCGCCACCCATAGCATCTACAGCGATCTTCATAGTCATAGAGAGTCAGGAGTCTCTAAATCAAACTTCTTCGATCTTGATTACTTCTTTACCCTTATAGGTTCCGCACGTAGGACATGCACGGTGCGGGAGCTTGGCTGCCTTGCACTGCGGGCAGGTCGAGACAGATGCAGGGGTAAGAAAATCATGCGCCCTTCTCATGTTTTTACGCGATTTTGACGTCTTTTTCTTGGGTACTGCCATAAAGTATCTCCTTTATTGTTTCACCTTGAAGCCCTTAAGCGGGCTGAATACTAACGATACATCATTTTCACTGCAACTGCATGCGGTAACATTAAGATCAGTTCCGCACGTCACACAAAGACCTTTGCAATCATCTGTACAGAGAGGTTTATAGGGTAAGCCGAGCAGTATCTGCGCCGCAATCTCATCAGCAAAATCGATCTCATCTCCGTTATACGAAGCTGAGACAAGATCTGTCTCTCCCAGCTCTACTTCATCTTCAGGAATATCCTCTTCAGATCGGGTATAGAAAATTGTAAACAATGAAGTGATCGGAGTGCTGAATTCGCCAAGACATCTCGAACAAGAGAGCCGTACTTCAGTATTGACACTTCCGTTAACCCGAATATGATCGTACTCTCTTGCAATAGACAGAGAGAAGCCTACCGGGGACAGGAATTCACACTCTCCGCTACTCTGCACCTGCAGGAGTGTGGGATAGAGTGAAAGTTGCTCTTCACCGGAAAGATTCTTTTCCTTCTCTGTGATGTCAGAAACACGAATCTTCAAACGTACGTCCTGTCTGTTAGTAAGAAACGTGTAGTATATTTAGATGCGAGAATTTGTCAACCAGAAACAGTGCTGTTAGGGATTCAACTCCCTTGAATATGGTGCTTTCTATTAAACTATTACCTGAAAATATGCAAGAATTATAAATGGATGTGATGGTCACCGCAGGGCGCCAAGGAGTAGAGAAGGCACTGTCTTCAAATATAAGATTGACAAGAAATTTAATATTCGATATAAAAATTAACTCGATTCAGATGGCGTTGCTATCTGGATCTTCTTTCGCACTTTGACAGGATTCTCTTTATGGTGGCTATGGTGAAGTGGTTAACACTTACGACTGTGACTCGTACATACGTGGGTTCAAATCCCACTAGCCACCCCAATTAATCATTATGGCAACGTAGCTCAGCTGGTTAGAGCACACGGCTCATATCCGTGATGTCCGGGGTTCAAGTCCCTGCGTTGCCACCATTAATAAGTCCGATACAGTACGGACAAAGACAAAAGGCCCTGAGAAATCAGGGCCTTTTTTGTTTATACGTTGCCCTTGACGGGTATCAACCTGCCATCCTGGCAGCCCGACCCCATGCACTTTCCGGCACCGTAAGCATCCTCCCACCCTCTCTACATTGATCCATGCAGCGCTTTCATAGCTGTTTCCGGCTCCCTGTCGAAAATTGTCAACAAGGCTGCAGCAGCGCCGGTAGGGTTTCGTCGATGCTGCTCCCAGTTCTGCAAAGTCTTCACTTTTACGCCAATCATGGCGGCAAACATGGCCTGTGACAGTCCTGTTTTTTCTCGTACCATCTTGACATCCGGTGACAGGGCAGTGAACACGCGAGAAGGCTGCATCTCCCCTTTGGCAATGGCAACTGCTTCTTTCATGCTCTGCTGAAGTTGTTCAAAAAGTTCTTTATCCATGACGTTCCAACTCCTTTACCAATACCTTGAGTATCGCCACCTGCTCCGGCTCAAGGGTTTCTTTCCTTGCCTTGGCGTATGTCAGCAGCTTGGTAAACATCGGAGTTTCAATAAATTCCATGATGTCCTTATTATCCGCCAATGGCGGATTAAGTCAAGAGTTGTGTATAAAAATTGCAACATTATAAAGCAATAAACATTAACCCCGGCGACCTTTATGTCTCATGCCCGGGGCTGACCCCGTCTTTCTCTTTCTATACGGTTTCTTCAGGTAGGAATCATTTGCGTAGAGCCACTTGACGGCGATCTCCAGCGAGCGGCGGGTGTAGAAGCAGCTCGTCCGCGGGGCGCTGTTGACGTTCTGCTCCGCCTCAAAGGCGGTTGCACAGAGGTCAGGCCAGTTGGGGGTGAGAAAAGTGAAGTCGGACACTACGCCCCTGTCACTACTTGGCTCCGTGGTGCACTTCCTCAAGCTTTTCGTTCAACCAGACCTTGATCAGCGACTGATATGGAACATCCTGACGGTTGGCAGTCGTTTTGATGGATTCCAGCATCCAGAGCGGCAGCCGCAGTGAAATGGATTGAGTCGTCGGTTTAAGGTTAGGGAATGTTGCCCTGAAGGATTTTGAGTGGTCAAAATAGTCGGTTGTGTCGTGAGTCAACCAGAACTCCCGCTCTTCAGACTCGTTGGCAAACTTTGGTATTTCTTTAAGTTTCTTGTTCATAAATTGCTCGCTCCTTTCGGTGCATGTCCCGAGCGGAAATAACCCGGAATAATGTGTCGTTGCAGCGTAAAGTGAAAATTACAGTCAACAGTCTTTCGTCATTAGTCATGCCAAGTGCCCGATATCTCTGTTCACTGCCAGAGTGCGAGACATCAGGGGTAATGATGACCGGCTCGTTCAGAAAGACCTGTTCTGCTTCAGCAGGCGTAACGCCATGTTTGACGTTTTTCTGCTCGTTGCCTTTGTCCCATTCAAAACCGGTTATCTTTTCAAATGGCCCCATTACAGCTCCTTGTATATGGTTAAGATATACATCAGAAACAAATCATTGGCAAGCAGGCTTATTAATCCGGACAAGATGCTCCCGGCTCAAATTGTTTAGTAAACTGTCCCCGAAATTCCTCCAAGTACCAATTTCTATATATCCAGCACTTCTTCGCCCAGATCCTCGGCAATAAGCTTCAGCTGCTCCAGGGCACTCTCCAGATCAGCCACCATATCGCGTGCGATGACGCCCGGCTCGGGGAGATTATCCGAATTCTCCAAAGACTCATCCCGCAGCCAGAAGATATCCAGGCTGGCCTTGTCGCGGGCCACCAGATCGGAGTAGTCATAGGACCGCCAGCGCCCTGAAGGATTCTCATCACTCCAACTGGCGATCCGCTCATGGCGGTTAACCGGGTTGTAGAGCTCCACGAACTCGTCCAGGTCCCTGCGCTGCAGCGGATTCGTCTTGAGGGTAAAGTGCAGGTTGGTGCGCAGGTCGTAGATCCAGAGTTTCTTCGTCCAGGGCGTTTCGCTGGCCGGTTTCTTGTCGAAGAAGATCACGTTCGCCTTCACACCCTGGGCATAGAACAGTCCGGTCGGGAGGCGCAGCAGGGTGTGCACATCGCATTCAAAGAGGAGTTTCTTGCGGATCGTCTCCCCTGCCCCTCCTTCGAAAAGGACATTGTCCGGCACGACCACGGCAGCCCGGCCATGCTGCTTGAGCAGGGTCTTGATGTGCTGCATGAAATTGAGCTGTTTGTTGGAGGTAGTAGCCCAGAAATCATCGCGCTCGATGGTCTCCTTTTCAGCATACGCCTTGCCGTCAGGGCCAATGATGGTGGTTGAGCTCTTCTTGCCGAAAGGCGGGTTGGTGAGGATCATTTCGAAGCGTTCACCCGGATCGGCAGCCAGGGAGTCCCCGACGGTCAGCGGCAGCTTTTCACCGCCGATGCCGTGAAGCATCAGGTTCATGGCGCAGAGCCGCGCCGTGGCATGCACCAGCTCCCAGGCACGCAGCGCCTTGGTGTCGAGAAACAGCTTCTCTTCCCGGTCCAGTTTGTGATGCCTGGTCACATAATCATGGGCCGCCAGCAGGAACCCTCCAGTACCGCAAGCCGGGTCGCAGACCGTCTCCCTGGGCCGCGGCGCCATGACGTCCACCATGGCCTGAATCAGCGGGCGCGGGGTGAAGTACTGCCCTGCGCCGCTCTTGGTGTCCTGGGCGTTCTTCTCAAGCAGCCCCTCGTAAGCGTCACCTTTCACGTCGGCGCTCATGATCGACCAGTTTTCCTTGTCCAGCAGGTCCACCAGCAGGCGGCGCAGCTTGGCCGGATCCTGGAACTTGTTCTGGGCCCGGCCGAAGATCAGCCCCAGCAGACCCTTCTCCTGCCCGAGCTTCTCCAGGGTGTGGCGATAGTGATCGAACAGATCATCGCCGTCCTTCTTCAGCAGGCTGGGCCAGTCGTAACCGGCCAGTACCGGACTCGGCTGGCAATATGGCTTCTTGGTGCGCTCGTCGGCCATCTTGAGGAAGAGGAGAAAAGTGAGCTGCTCGACATAGTCGCCGTAGCTCATCCCGTCGTCGCGGAGGACGTTGCAGTAGTTCCAGAGTTTTTGGACGATTGCGGCTGGGGTCATTTATGGTCTCGTTTCATTGTGTTTGATTTTAGAGCAA
>VFJK01000018.1 GCA_009886125.1 Geobacter sp.
CAGGCCTCCATAGCATCTCCCTATCCAGGGACCGAATTCTATGACCTCTGTCTGGAAAACGGCTGGATCGCTTCGGACTCTTTCCTGGATGATTCCGGTCACCAGAAGTGCGTGATAAACTATCCGGATCTCTCTTCGGCCGAGATATTCGACTCGGTCGAGCAGTTCTACAACAGGTTTTATTTCCGCCCGAAGTACATCCTTCGCAGTCTGGTAAGGTTGATCGTGGATTCGTCAGGGAGAAAGAAGCTTCTGCGGGAGGCCCGGCAGTACCTTTCCCACATGAAGAGACGAAGGGAAGGTACTC
The DNA here is from genome assembly GCA_009886125.1 of Geobacter sp. Lineage (GTDB taxonomy): Bacteria > Desulfobacterota > Desulfuromonadia > Geobacterales > DSM-12255 > VEOV01. Next base: position 308 of record VFJK01000018.1, read on the forward strand.
CCTGAACAGTTTTTCAGGGCTCATGACAGGTCAGACTCCTGGAGTGGAAAGTACTTCAGCAGGTAGAGTGCTGCCCAGGGGTCGGCGCTAACGGTTTGAGCTTCTTGAGGATCGAAAGGATCAGGGGTGTGCTGTCTCCGGCTATCTGACGGATAAGTTCGAGAAGGGTCTCAGGCAGGGGAGCATACACGGTCATCTCCTGCTCAGTCGTAGGGTGGGGGAAGGTCACCGCAAAAGCGTGCAGCGCATGACCGCCCAGACCTTTGACCAGCATCCCGCCATAGCGTCTGTCGCCAAGAACCGGATGCCCGCAGCTGCTGAAGTGCTTCCGTATCTGATGCATCCTTCCTGAAACCGGGTAGACGGCTGTGATGGCATCGTGCTCCCCCTGAAAGATCCTTCGATATGCGGTCAGAGACTCCTTCCCTTCAAGCGGGATATCTATCTCCCCCTCTTCAGCAATCTTTCCTTCGACAACGGCAATATAGACCTTGCCAAGACCCTTTTCACGGATGAACCGTCCGAGTATTCCGGCGGAAGTCGGACTTTTTGCCAGGATGACCGCTCCGGAGGTGCCGCGATCCAGCCGGTTCACTGGCCGTAGTTTGCACGGGGTCCCCCGTTTGATCATGTAATCTTCGCAAAACGTTACAAGGTCCATCTCTGAATCCTCGGCATTGTTGTGTACCGCGCGCCCTGGGTTTTTATTGACTACAGCCACCATGTCATCTTCGTAGAGTATATCGACGTCAGGGCGGGATGTCCCCAGAAGAGCTGCACTCCTGCTGCTCTCCTTGATGGTGATTTTGTCATTGTGAGAGATCAGTGTCACCTGTGAGGCAGGTTCTCCGTTGAGGAGAATATGATTACTCTTTAGCAGCTTCTGCATGTAGCCGCGTGTTGCTCCGGGCATCAGGTTGTGGAGAAAGCTCTCAACCTGACGGCAGTGATCGGTAAGTGTTGCAGTGAAAGAGAGCATCTATTACTCCAGAAAGGATTTTACAACGGGTATCATGCCGCCTTCAGCCGATTGTATTGCTGTTGCCCGCTCTTCAGCAGTCAGGAGCTGCTTCAGCATCTTCTTGGCCTTTTTCCTGTTTCCGGCGATTGTTTCAGACATCTTGCAGAGTATCCCGACCGGGACGCCGTTTCTGAAGCCCTGTACAAGCTTTTCTATCTCTTCAAGGCGCTGCTTGTCACTCCAGGTTTTGAAAAGAGCTGCACCGAGATCGTTGTTGGAATCAAGCATCATCCCCTCCGAAGTTCTATAGTAATGATTCGGCAATCTATCAGCAGAGCAGTGCTAATGCAAACGTGAAATCAATTGACAGCTGAGTGACTGCAAGGTAATAAATTGGGTTGATTTCAATGTGAGGAGAATAGAATGAGCATTCTTGTTGTCGGATCAGTAGCGATAGACTCGGTAGAGACCCCGTTCGGCGTCGGGGAGAACGTGCTTGGCGGGTCAGCCACCTATTTCTCGACCTCGGCCAGTTTCTTTACCGATGTCAATCTTGTGGGGATCATTGGCGATGATTTCCCCCAGGAGCATATCGACTTCCTGAAATCCCGGAATATCGATCTGCGCGGACTTGTCAAGGCGGACGGCAAGACCTTTCACTGGAAGGGAAAGTACGGGTACGATCTCAATGAAGCACAGACCCTCGATACCCAGCTGAACGTGTTCCAGACCTTCAGGCCGCAGATACCTGTTGAGTACGCTGACACAGAGTATCTCATCCTTGCCAATATCGATCCTGAGCTACAGCTCGAAGTGCTTACCCAGGTAAAAAATCCGCGCGTCATAGCCTGCGACACAATGAACTTCTGGATCTCATCCAAACCGGAAGTCCTCAAGCAGGTCATTGCCAAGGTCGATTTCTTCATCATCAACGAAGGTGAGGCACGGCAGCTTTCCGGTGAAGTAAACCTGGTGAAGGCTGCGAAGGCTATCCTGGCGATGGGTGCGAAAAATCTTATTATCAAGCGCGGTGAGTACGGCGTGCTGCTCTTTACCAAAGATTCTATTTTTGCCGCACCTGCGTATCCGCTGGAGAAGGTCTTTGATCCGACCGGGGCTGGCGATACCTTTGCCGGCGGCTTCATGGGCTATCTGGCGAACACCGGCAATATTTCGGATGAAGGGATCCGCCAGGCAATCATCTTCGGCAGCGTCATGGCTTCGTTCAATGTCGAGGACTTCAGTCTCGACCGTTTGAGAACTCTCCAGTACAGCGAAATAGATGCCCGCTACCGGAGCTTCAAAAGGATGACCCATTTTGAGACGGTTGAGCCGACGTAATCCTGTTCCTAAAGCCCACTGTCAGCAAGTGATAGGGGGCACACAATCAAAAAAGGCCGCCAACTTTCTGGCGGTCTTTTTTGTGTAATATTTACTGAAAGCAGGACGCAATCCGGCTTCGCTACCCGATTGGCCCGAAAGCAACGGCACCTTCGCTGTCCGGATCAGAGCGGAAGAGTTCGTCCTGCTCTTTCTTTGCCGCCCGAAGAATGCCAACGAGTTCCTTGATGTCAGCATTATCAGGCAAAGATTGTAGATACGGTTCGATTACCGCAAGAGCTTCATCAAAACGTTCTAGCCTCATCAGTGCAAATGTTATAATGGCCGATGAATCGAGAGTCTTCTCGCTGTACTTCCCATAGATGCCTTCCATTATCAACAGAGACTTATGCCCTTTCTCTTCAGCAGATCGATAATCATTTATATTCCACAGCAGATCACTTCCTTCAGTGAGCAAAAGTTCTGAAGTGAAATGCTCCCTAGCACGCACCATTAAATCATTACCGTCATCAGTTGTTGGCTTGAGAGTGACTTCCACCTTTTCAAAGAAACACTCGCTCTCCCGTACTGTTTTTTCTTCCGGGATGTGATCCCGTATGACAGCGAGAAATCCCTTTTCTGAGGGGGTAAGGGTCAGGTGAGAAGGCGGCTGTTTTTTATAGCGGGTTGTTGGATAGATGACTTCAAAGTTGGTTGGTGAGACCCGTCTGAATTCAGCGGTGCTTGTCCCTTTTCCATAGAACCAGCCAGATAAAGCACTCTCCGTGGGTCCATCAAATACCAGGATAATCTCAAATAAATCCGGCTTATTTTTGCATGATTTGTCGATGGTAATGGTGGTAGAAGTGCCTTTGAATGCTTTTGATTCGGCGTACGCAGCACTGGAGCAAAAGGCAAGCACCAAAGCCGCAACAGCGGTCAAAGAGCACCGAGACGATTTGATATACGCAATCATGATACGTTTCTTGCTAAAAGGGCGGTTCATCAAAATTGCCGAATGAATCGACATCGAATGATGTATCTGCCTTGCCCTTAGGTGACAACATCTGCATCGTATCGCCTACGATCTCGGTAGTGTAGCGGTCTTTCCCGTCTTTGTCCTGCCACTTACGTGTCTGGATGCGGCCCTCAATGTAGACCGTCTTCCCCTTAGCCAGATATTCCCCGGCTATCTCAGCGAGTTTGCCCCACAGGACAATATTGTGCCATTCGGTTCGCTCCTCCCATTCGCCACTCTTGTTTTTGAACTTCTCACCTGTTGCCAGTGAAAAGGTTGCCACGCTCTGGCCGGAAGTTGTTGAGCGAATTTCCGGGTCTTTGCCCAGGTTGCCGATAATCATTGCCTTGTTGAGTGATGCCATGGTCGTAATCTCCTTGATATATATGGCCATTCTACTGGAATACCTCCCCCGAATAGCGTCCCAGGTCCATTCTGTTTATTTAGTCAGGCAGCGCAAGACAATCCAAACTACCGCCACTAAAATCATTACCGATACCATGTTATGCCTCCTCGTAGCTGAATGATGACTGTTGGCAGTCGTCGCACTTCTTCTTTTTATGCAGTGACGTCCGGATCTCAATCTGCCCTTCATGGCGGCCCAACAGTGCAGGGCTGTCCGGGAAGTGCTTCAGGTAATTACTCTTGATCATTCCTTCGTTGAAGTTGGCGTAGCAATAGGCGCATTTGAAGTGGCAGGTATTGTAGATGCCCATATCAACCGACTCTACACAACCGCAGGCCTGTCGCTGGTTCTTGTCCTTTTTGTCAGAGGAATCCGCTGCGAACAGTTGGCGGATCAGATCACCATCGATGCAGGCGCCATGCTCGATACCGAAAGCGTTTAAATCAACATCTTCACTACAGGAAAAGATCTGTAGGCCATGACGGTCAGAGATGGCCTTGAATCCTGTAGCAACGTGATCCAGGTCAGATTTGCATTGTGGCGCAGTAATATCTGCCAACGAGATACCGGTTCCTGCAAGAGCCGCGTTCAATCGCCCCTGTTCTTTGCCGTAGAAATCATAGAAGCTGAACACCAGCCTACGGGTGGCGTCCTGCAGTTGTCCGGCAATTTCCTCTGCCTGCTCCAGATGCCACGAGACTGGTGTGGCACTTGAAAGAATGACCGGGTCATAGCGCCAGACAACCCGTTCCGAACCGATCCGTCCTGCCAATTCCAGAAAAGTTTCGATTCGTTCCTGCAGAGATGGCACGTGAGGTTCAAATGTTTTGCCGTAAGGATTCAGAGTGAACTGGAAATAGTACTTCAACCCCAGTTCGTCCAGTTCATCCAGATGTTGCATCAGTGGCCGTGGGTTCTTGGTCCAGAAGCAGATGGCATCAACGTCTTCAGGTTTCAGACTGAAACCGGAAACTTGATTGTTGTTGAATGGGTTGACCCGGTAGAAATATCCCTCCCGTACCCGTTTCATGAACCAGTCGGCATAGAAGGCCGGGATGTCGGTGCGTCTGCTGGCGGAAATAATCATGGTTTACCTCGCTATTTCAAGAATCATATGGTGGAAATGAACTTTATATTTGGGTTGAAGATTGCCTTCTCCGGTGAAGAGATGCTGTTGCATGACCTGCGGCAATCTGAAGTTCGGCATGATGGATTGTGCCTCGGCGACCGGCCTGGCTTTAGTCAATCCCTTGTCGAACAGGGAGCAGGAAAGATCGTTCATTAACACCTTGACCTCATCGTAATTGTTCTCGACGAACACCAGATAGCGGCACTTAGAGCGCTTGATCAGCCGCTCAAACGTATCGAAGGCTTTACTGCGGTTTGCGTAGACTTCGGTCAGGAAATTCTGGCCGATGATGATGTCCATGTCTGCCACACCGCAGGTACACTCACGGGCAAGACATTCTACCACATCACAGGGCCTGCTGTTCAGAGTGAACCTGGTATGACCCGACTTGTAGCTCGGCATCATTGACGGCACGAGTCCCTGCTGAATCTGGTTCCAGGCGGGCTGACGATCGAACGCCGTTGCTTCGACACGGGCAAGACGGGGTACGCGCTTTTTGAGGTATGCTGCCAGTCCCAGCGCTTCCGGGCACGGACCGCCGCCAAAGAAGGCAGCTTTGAGCGTACCGGTTTCAAAAAGCGAGTCCGGCAAATACGCGGCTTCCAGCACATGGTAAATCGGTTCAATGTAGTAGGGGAAGTATGCCAGCAGATACGCCGCCCGGAAATCGGTTTCGTTATAGGGGATTGTCTGCCCGATGGGCTTTTTGTAAAGTCTGCGGATTCGGGACACGTGCTGTCGCATATCAACAGCCGCAGATGTCATCATGGATTCAGGGATATTACTGTTGCGGCAGTACCAGTTGAAAGCCTGTTGTACGGGGTTGTGAATCGGGAACATGCCGTGTCTCCTTGATCAGGAAGCCAGTAATTTCGGCTTCTGATGTAAGACACGGCAGCGAAGAGGATATTTTCAAAAAGTCAGAATAATTTTTTCATCGAATATAATTATTTCCCATAGAGCATTGAAGATAAACAGTTAACGGCCTCGTTGATACTAAACTGATGCGGTTATTATGTTCTTAAAAGTGAATTGGAGGTCATCTCCTTCAGCAAATGGTATTGCCTTATCGCTTGTGAATGGCTCTATAAAATTAATGCTACCAGTAAATTCATCAAATTCGGGTGAAGGAAGTTGAGTTATTTTGGTGCTCACACGATATTGTTCCCATTTTAGAGTCACTTCATTGCCTACAGCAAGATTTAACGGTTTCATCGCTTCCGACAATTCATTGAAAGAAACGAACGGGCCGCATCCATTAGTAACTGTGAAGCCCAGTTCAGTTGCATTCTTCATTATTACCTCCGAAATTTATATGGTCTGACCATCTAATACCACAAACAATACAAAACTCGCAACTCCACCGCCCAGAAGTTTTTCGATACCCTTATTATTGCCGCTTCGGCGATGAATTTCCTGTTTGCCATTACCCTCCATTCCCAATCAGAATAAACGGTGCCCAAAAATATGGATGGGTGAAGTCGTGCCCTTCTTCTGAAGTAATTTTCCCGTTAAGCAGGCAGAGCTGCGCCTGCTGCAACGCCTCCGCTTTTGTCATTCCCGCTTCCCGCAAACGGTAGAACTCCCGCATCAACATACTGGTACTTTTGTCCTCCACTGGCCAGAGGGTCGCCATGACCGTCTTTGCCCCCTGCATCTCACCAAGATAGCCGATGCCGTCAACCATGCGCCCCTTTGTGCTGGCTGTGCCGAGACCGGTACTGCAGGCGGAGAAGGCAACCAGATCTACCCCCTTGAACAGTGTCGGCATACATCGCAATTCGTCCATTCGTATCTTGCTGCCATCGCCGAGGAGCAGGTAGGACATGGTTTCATTGGCTGGATTCAGTTCAAAATGGCTGGCAATGTGGACGGCCTTGTAGCCTCCCTTTAGGTGTGATTCCATGGCGTCACGGGTAAATGCTTCGTCCAGCAGGATATCACCTGGGATGACACCGGTAGGTCTATCCATACTGATGATGCCTTCCAGTTCTTCCTTAACCCCCTCAAGTGCAGGGTGCCCGTCATGCTTGAGTGTTACACCCATACCTAGACCATTCCAATTTACGTGTGACTGCTGGCCGATGGTACTGTTGGTGGTGATGCAGACGTTCCGGAACTTTTCAAGAACGAACTTTTTGCCGTCATGCAGCGCAGCAAGCGGAAGGAGCCGCAGTACACCGTTCAGCATCCAGAGGATGGTGGTATAGCCGCCAGAAAGCAGTTCTTCTTCCATTGGCCGGATGATGATGTCGTACAGTTCTTGTGATAAGGCAATGCGGTCGCGGTGTGCCGAGTCTTCCCGATCTAAGAGGAGTTCCCTGAATTTGAGAACCTTGATGCCTATGTCTACGGCTTTATGATCGGCTGAAAATGCCTTGCGTCCGTGACGAGTTGCCATGATCGTATGAAAGCTGTCCTCCGCCGTGACGGTAGAGACTGCGACCGTATTCGCATCTGAATCCGTCATATTGATAAGCTTGTATGAGTCCTGGTCTATTTGTGTTACTTCCCGTGGAGGCAGTGCTTCATGGAGATTGTCGAGGAACTCCGAAAATTCCCGATTCACCTTTTTGAGTTGTTCCCTGACTTCTGTCAATTCCTGATTTTGTTTAGGGGTGCGGTCCTTAACCTGCTTCAAACTCTCTTCTTGCTTACCTAGAGCTGACAGAGAAGTGCCAAGCTCATCGAAACGCACGACAAGCTGTGCTTCGTCATAGTTATAGGAGATGGTGCGGGTTGCAATGTCTGTTTGCCGGTCCCTGCGGAGTAGTTCAAATTGCTCCTTCTCTTTGAGCATGCCCATAACGAATTCGGCTTCGCCGTAACGACCCGCATTTATTAACATCTCGGCAAGTTCGTCGTAATCATCCGCTATGGATTTATCAAAAGAGAAAAGAGCTTCCTTGGCGATGCCTGAGACATTCTGTCGAACTTTTTGGAAGATGTTTATAGATCGTTTTTTGAGAAGAATTGCTACATCCATATTCTTATTTTTAGCAGAGAGTTGTGCAAGGGTATTTAGGCATAAGGCAATGCTCGGGTGATCTGATCCAAACTTCTGTTCTTTTATTTTTAGCGCCCTTTGACAATATTGTTCTGCTTCGGCAAAGCGTCCGGTTTTCAGTAAAAATGCAGCAAGATTGTTGAGAGTAGCGGCGGTTTCTGGATGATCTAGGCCAAGCTTCTGTTCATTGATCGCCAGTGCGCGCTGATAATAATGCTCTGCCTCTGCTTGACGATTGGTCGCGCTATATACTGACGCCAAATTTATAAGTGTAGTAGCTGTATCCGGATGATCTGCTCCTCGTAATTTCTCTTTGATGGCCAGAGAGCGCAGATTAAAGTTCTCTGCTTCAACATAGCGATTCGTTGCCTGAAATATTACTGCAAGGTTGTGGAGACAATGAGCAACATTAACTTGATCGGGGCAACTGGAATTTAAGCGAATCTCCAGTGAACGTTGTAAATAAATCTCAGCTTCGGCATATAGAGCGATTTCGAAGTATACCATTGCTAGGTTGTTCAGACTGGCGGCGATGGCGCTGTGATTAGGTTCTATCGCTTTTTCTCTTATTGACAGTGCCCGTCGATAATATTGCTCTGCTTCGTTATAGCGACCGGTCTCATCACATATAATCGCAAGTCTATCCAGATTATCTGCAACTTCTGGGGCATCCAGGCCAAGTTGCTGTTCCCTGATTGATAAGGTTTGTTGGAATATGCTCTCAGCCGAAGCATAGCGAGCAGTAGCAGTGAAAATCTTTGCCAGAAAGTAATTGCTATTGATGATATCCGGATGACCAGAACCAAGCATTTTTTCTCTGATAGCCAGTGACCGCTCGCAAAAACTTTCAGCCTCTGCATAGCGAACGGTTTTCTCGTATATTACTGCCAAATTATACAGAATCGCGGCGACATCAGAGAGATTCTTGTCTAACGAGTTTTCAAGTATCATAAGCGCATGCAGAAAAAAATTTTCTGACTCGCGAATTCGATCAGTGAAAAAGTATACTGAAGCCAGACCGCTCATGGAGATGGCTGTTTCAGGGTGATCAAGACCTAACAACTGCTCCCTGATAGCTAGCGCACGCTTATAAAAGTTTTCTGCCTCAACATAGCTCTTGGTGCTTTCGTAAACTTTTCCCAGACCATTCAGGCTAGTCGCAGTTTCTAGGTGAATAGGACCAAGTGATTGTTCTCTTATCGCAAGTGAAAGCTGGAAATACTTCTCTGCCTTATCATAACGACTGGATCTCTCATATACATCTGCCAGATTGTACAGAGCTGAAGATTTATCCAAAAGATCAAAGTCATTCAATTTATCTATGATCGACAGCGAATAAAGATAGTATCTTTCAGCCTCGGCATCTCGGCCAGTATTACTGTATGCAGCCGCCAAGTTTACTAGGCAAATGGCTGCTACCTGGCTCTCCGCGCCAAAGGTTTTTTCGACGTTCGGGATAAGGTCAAGCCATAATTTCTCGGCGCTTATATAGTCACCAGAATCTTGAACATCTGTTGCGACATTAATAAGTTGCACTAGGCTTTCACTATATTTTTTGAGGCTGCCTAGTCCTTTTCTATTGGATGTGCGTCGTTGATTGCGGTGCATATTCAACCTTTTGGAGTTTCGACATTACTCATACTCAGTAATTCGTTGTTTGCATGCCAACCTTTCCAACCTCGTTGCATTATTTCAATCATACCACTTACTCTAAATACCTTGGGAATGCGCGCTTCTAGCACTTTGTCGGCGTCTTTATCGCGAGAGGCTTTGACGTTTTTTTGTGACATCCAGAATAGCCCTTCAACCTTTGGAGCATAACACTCCAATAAACCCGTCGGGCTAATTGCTCTAAAATATAGCTTATCGCCGATGTCAAAATATTGCTCAACGGCGCCATCTAGATCAGATACTTCCAGCCACTCACCAGGTATTGGATAGCGCCACGGTTTCAGGAATTCAGTCTCTACTAATGGTGGAAAAGCACTGTTCGCGACTTCCCAAGCAACAGACTTGACTGTATATCCATCAAGAAAGAGTCCGTTCTTATTACGAAGTTCATCTGGATAGTTAGATGGGTTTGTTCCTGTTATGAAAATAGGCATGATTTTTTCGTTACCCGCAAAGGGTACTATCTTTGCTAGGGCAAGTCTCAACTCCCGGTGCTGTCCTTCAGCATTCGAAGTGTTATCCGAGACTACGAAAATTACTAGATCAGATTCAGCAAGTTTCGATTCAATTTCTTGCCATGCGTCAACAGCTAATGTTCGGTCTATAGAATAAACCCAGGCTCTTACTCCATAGCGGCCAAGGCGATCACGAAGATTCTCCACGATATCGTAATCGGCATCTGCATAGCTGATAAATGCATTGTATTTCACAGAAACCTCCTTATCGTTAAAAAAAATTGGCAGGCAACCAAGGTTGCAAGTTCAACCTAAACCATTCCACAGCCATTAAGATTAAGAAACGACGGTGTCACAATAAGTTCTTCTTCCCCTTAACCGTCAACTCCTTGAAATTCTCCCCTGTTACCACCGGCTTCCCCGACCGCTTTTCAATATCCCGACGCGTGCTGCCAGCAACCGCGCCACCTTCCTGGGCATCCTGCTTCAGCGGTTCAAGCCCCTGTGAATTTCGGTCACGATGCAGCTTGGTGGTGGTTGCTTCGCCGAGCATGGTCAGGATCAGCTCGATATCGGTCATGTGGTCGCGCAGATTCTCCCTTGCCAGACCCTTCACCTGTTTGTATTCATCCACTTTCAGATCAAACGCCCCTTGCATGATCTCATTGGTCAGCAGCGCATATTCCAGGCTGGTTCTGGCGCCACGGTTTTTCCACTCGTCGGTCAAATCCTGGCGGACGGCAATGCCGCGCATCCGTTTGTCAATCCACTCCTTCGGATACCCCTTTTTCTCATACAGCGCCTGCATTCGCTCCATGGAAAGCTCGGGATTTTCGATCTCCTGAATTCGTTCGTGGCCCACTTTGGCCAACCAGAGTTTGAATGGTTCTGCGCTGGGAGAAGGAATAGATTGAATGATACGAAATAGACCTACAGTGCTGGCACAATTCATCTTCTGTTTGCCACCTTCTGTAGAAAGCAAAAGGGGGGTGACAATTTGTCCCCACCCTTTCGATAACTCATTGTCACGCTTACGCATTTTTTTTATGTAGTCGTTTGCGTTCGAGGTGTTTGTCAATACAACTATAACGTCTGCAACAGAAAACCACCATTCGCCTTCATGAATGGTTTTTCGGATATGCTTTCCTTCAAATACGGCAACATTCATTAATCCTGATTTTGTCATAAAGCTGCGCTCCTTGGTTATCTCACAAGCTTGCGATTTATTTAATTCCCATGGTGATGCGTAAACTCAAGACGTTATCAACCAGGCTCAGCTGCAACCCAGTTATCTGCGATGTCACAAGCTCAGAGAACAAAGGTTCTGTTACGGCAATTTTATCGGCGGTAACACCAATGAAACCTGCATCCGCAGCATCAACCCCATTCAGAATCACCCTCACCTCCGGCAACTCAACCGGCTTATCTCGCAACCACTTCAGCGTTACGGTCAAGGTATCGCCAACAACCTTCAAATCGACAGGAACAACCGGACAGTTCTCCTCAATCAATTTCTTCTGCCCGTCCGTCAACTTGGCCGCTTCAGGTTTTGATGGGCCACTGCGAGTAACCAACGCCGGCTTATACGTCCCCCGCAGCAGATCCAGCGTCCCGGTGGCAATATCAAGCACAAAATCTTTTGCACCACTTATCGCCAGTTTCAGCCCCGGTATCAGCTCAAAAGCTTCTTGTGCGGCACTCTCCCACTCCTCCACCAACTCAGCCACCGCCGGCACCGCCACAAACGCCCCGACCTCAACCTCCATGATGCGGAAAAACGAAAGAATCGAACCTTCCGGTGCCGGTTCATGGGATGCACCTGAAGCGGCAAGCACCTGCTTGAACTCTTCCGTATTCACTCCTCCCAGACACATTTCAAAGCGATCGTCCTTGAGCGAATAGCAGTTCCACCCCTCGGCAAACCCGTACTGCTCACCCAGCAAAATATCGCCATTGCCCATCAACCGGGCATCATTGAACAGTTGCGCTACCCGCCAACCCGAAGTTCCATCGACCTTCTCCAGCAGCATAACGCTGGGCGGCTTGCTGAAACGGCCATCATCACCCCAGCCGCCAAACTCACGCTTGAGCGTCCAGACCTGTCCGGCGTGTTTATCTGTGCCGACCCCTGGTTTCATGGCCAAAGAAGCGAACCTTTCCTTCATAACCTTCCAGGCGTTGCGCTCTTCCTGTTCCATAGCGCGCTTATCCCGGCAGACATGGCAGATTGCCAGATGCTTTTGCAGGTTTTCATCCGGTTCAGAACTCTGCAGCGTTTTGCTATCCGGACAGGTACGCAGTTCAAAGGCGGTCTGCCAGGCCAGTTTCAGTTTGATATCGTTATTATGGTTGCTCATACTTCTGTCCCTTTCCTGCTATCACGGCACGCTGGATCATTTTTACAAAAGCCGATCACTTTTTCGTAGAACATGAAAAACTCCTCTTCATCCACTTCGGCAAACTGCTTGAGTGACGGTGGTCCCCAGAGGCTCCATTTCCGACGGATGACTTCAAGACCGTTTTTTACATGGTAGTGTAGCTTGCTCGGATTGCTCTCGCCGATTTGAGAGCAAATCACCTCGTACGTCAGGTCATCTTCAAGCTTAAGTACAATCAGCAGTTTCTGCTTGTCGCTCAACTCACTTACGCAATCCCTGGCAAGATCATCAAGCTGGCTGTCGATAACATCCATCTCCAGTATGGGCAGTTGCCGTCTCCAGACATCGTCATTACGGCTGTCCAGTGCAGTCAGCAGGCGGTCCCCGATAGCTTGCGGATCGCCATCTTCGTCATGAGTAACATCAAACGAGGCTTCCGGAGATTCAGAAATCAGGAGGGGATAGACGGTTGTCGCATAACGCACCAGTTCACGCACCGGCAGGAGATATTCGGCCAGAACCGCCTTGAGCGTTTCATCCCAGAAATGTCGTGACAATGTGAGAATGGCCGGTTTGCCGTGGATGTCTCGAAACGCCACGGCCGGTGCCAACCATCCTGCATAGCTTTGCGCGATAAGGCTGTCCGGGAGAAATTCCAGAGATGGAGTGTCTGAATAGGCGTAATAAGAGCCTTTCCGGCCCTTGCTCTCAAAACGGACACTATTGTCCTCGGAGAGCACGGTTCTTACATGTCGGTAATACGCATGGAAAGGGCTGGAGTCCCGGCGCTTATCCAGGCAGAAGTCGATAAATTCCTGCGACAGGAATGCCATGAAATCATCTTCGTCACCGGAAATTAGCAGCGTGGTGGCTTTCAGAGCTATTTTGTCAGACCGTTCCTTGATGAAATCCCAGAGCTGATTTGTGACAGCTTCCAGATAGTCATTCCGGTCGAGGTAGGCATCATCGAGCTGTAGCGAAAGACGTTCTGCCCGCTTGATCACCTGCCTGGCGCAGCCCTTGAGTACGGCATAGCACTCCTGACTTGAGAGCCATCCCTGAAATGCATCATTCATATCCGGCTCCCCTTTTGTGAAGATTACCGACAATGTCTTCCGCTGCAACAAGGCCGCGAACAGGCAGTCTGTCTATCTCGCGACTGGAACCGTTCAAATTGAATGATAATGAGTGCAGAATGTAGCTGTTCTTGTCTATCGGTATCCGTGAAGGTGGAGTCATGGCTCCCTTGCGAATATAGCTGGAGTTTTGGCTGTTGTATTCCTGACTTGAACAGGGGCAGAACGTGAATGAATCCCGCTCGATCTTTCGGAGCAGAAAAACCGGATGTGTTCGTGCAGAGTCACGAATGATGAATCGGCCACTGGTTAATCGCCCGATATCGAAATTGTTCATTTCTGAAAAGAGCAGATTCTCTTTCCAGCCGGCAGACGAGGAGTAGTCCTCTCTCAGTATGTCGTTAATCCGCAAAAAACCTTTACGGCTCATATGCCCTCCAGTAGCGTCCATTCAAAAGCCGCAGCTGCATTTTAGTACAAGACGATATGAAGTCACTAAAATTCCGTGAAAATTATTTAAAGATTTGAAAATTTGCTCGTCAGTGCCGTGGAATCAAAACATGGATGAGAAACAGTACAAGGAGAGATAAACCATGAGCGACAACAGCCGAAAAATAGAACTGCCTGAAGGTCAGCTAATGGAAGCAAGGGGCAAGCCGTTCAAGTCAGAGATCATTCCCGATTCTTTCTGGCTCGGAGGACTGCAGATCGATGTAGTTATAGATGAAAACCTCTTAAAATCCAGAAAGCTCCTTGGTGAGGCTCAGTATCCAGCACAGAGGATCGTCCTTGATTCGGGTCTACTCAAACAGCAGCTAAGCGAGCAGAACTATTATCACGAACTGGTCCACTGGATATTGTATGTAATGAATGAAGATGTGCTACGTGACAACGAGAAGTTTGTCGACGTGTTCGCTACCTTCCTGCATCAGGCAAGGGTAACGGAGCAGAGGAGTGCAGTTTCGGCTAATGAAACTGATGATACTGAGCAGCAGAGGGTACAATTTTCATGATCTTTAAGTGTGGATTTGAAGAAAAAATGTAAAGAGATGCTTCGTCAGCAAACGAAAAAAAGGCCGCCAGATACTGGGCAGCCTTTTTTGTATTGCGACGAATTTCAAGAAGCTATCAGACCAGTTCAAGCCCGCTGAAGAAGTAGGGGATCTCGAATGCTGCCGTCTCGGTTGCATCGGAGCCGTGAACGGTATTCTCTTCGATGTTTTTGGCGAACTCCTTGCGGATTGTTCCGGCATCGGCGTTGGCAGGGTTTGTGGCTCCCATCAGAGTGCGCCAGTCAGCAATGGCATTCTTTTTCTCAAGGCAGAGGAGGACGACCGGGCTGCGTGACATGAAGGTGCAGAGCTCGCCGAAGAAGGGGCGCTCTTTGTGGACATAGTAAAAACCTTCTGCCTGGGCACGGCTGAGCTGCATCTTTTTCATGCCGACGATCCTGAAACCGGCGGTCTCGATCTTCTCAAGGACCTTGCCGATCAGGTTGCGCTCGACAGCATCAGGTTTGATAATTGCAAATGTTCTTTCCATATAAAGCCTCCGGAGGTTGTTTTTTAGCAAAAAAATGGCTCGCAGTTACCCGCGAGCCATTTCATTCTCAAAAAGAGAGTTTCAATTATTTCTTTACTGGAGCAGCAGGAGCTTTTTCTACAGGAGCAGCAGCAGGTGCTGCAGCAGGAGTCTGCTTGGATGTTGACTGACCCATTACCGGAGCAGCAGGGGCAGCAGGAGCTGCAACAGGAGCAGGAGCTTCTTCTTTTTTCTTGCAGCCAGCAGCGAAAGCAAGAGCCAGGGACAGGCAAAGTGCGAGAGAAATAGTCTTTTTCATTTGATACGTACCTCTTTCCTTTTGTTATTAACCTCTGTCTTGAACAGGGTATTATTCAATCGAATAGGGATAATATTCCTGTGTTATGAGCCATGTCAACACTTTTTTCGAAAAATCAGAGATTGAAGCAGACAAACTTGATATTCGTCATCTCCTCCATCGCAAACCTGATCCCTTCACGTCCCAGCCCGCTCTCCTTGTTGCCACCGTACGGCATATGGTCGACGCGGAAAGTCGGCACGTCATTGATGATGACGCCACCGACATCAAGACGCTTTACTGCCTGAAAAGCCTTGTTGATATTATTGGTATAGATACCGGCCTGGAGGCCGTACACTGAAGCATCAGCCATATCAAGCGCTTCCTCGAAGCTGTCGAACGGGACGATCGAGACAATCGGCGCGAAGACCTCGGAACACATCACCTGCATATCAGGTGTGACCCCGGTCAGGATCGTCGGCTCAAGGCAGTTGCCGATCCGATTGCCGCCGGTCTCGATCTTCGCTCCGAGACCTTTTGCTTCTTCAAGCCAGTCAAGTGCCCGCTGAAGTTCGACATTGCTGATCATCGGGCCGATATCGCACCTGCGGTCCATCGGGTCACCGACAATCAGCTGCCCGGTTGCGGCGACAAATTTTGCCAGGAATTCATCATACAGTCTCCGGTGCACAAAGATGCGCTGCACCGATATGCATACCTGTCCCGAGTTGGCGAAACTTCCCATGACGCAGCGGGGAATTGCCTTGGACAGATCTGCGTCTTCATCGATGATGGTCGGGGAGTTGGACCCCAGCTCAAGGGTGACCCGTTTGAGCCCGGCAAGAGCTTTTATGCCGCGCCCGACCGCCGGGCTGCCGGTAAAGGTTATCATGGCCAGCCGTTCGTCCTGCACAAGCTGATTCCCGACCACTTTCCCGCTGCCGATAACGACATTCATCACTCCGGCCGGGAGTCCGGCCTCTTCCAGCAGTTCTGCCATCTTGAGCAGAGAGAGCGGTGTTTTCGTTGCCGGCTTTACTACCAGGGAATTGCCTGCGGCAATCGCCGGGGCAACCTTGTGGGCAACCAGGTTCATCGGGAAGTTGAACGGCGTTATCGCGCCGATGACTCCGATCGGAACCCGAAGATAAAAGCCGAAGCGTCCGGCAGATACCGGTGAGGCATCCATCGGTATGACTTCCCCATGCTCATTGCGGGCTTCGAGAGAGGCAAACCGGAAGGTTTCGGCGGTTCGCTCAGCTTCCGCCAGCGCATACTTCCAGGACTTTCCGGCTTCGCGGGCAATAATCCCGGCGATCTCCTCCTTGTCCCGGAGCATGAATCCGGCAGTTTTTTCAAGTATCTCTGCACGTTGCCATGCCGGCAGGGCAGCGTTTACCTTGAACCCTTTCTGTGCAGCTGCCACAGCCTTTTCCACAAGCTCGGCGGTGGCCTCCGGAACGGTCCCGATCAACGTATCATCAAAAGGGTTCAGGACTTCGATGCCTGCAAGGTCATCACCTGTCCATTCACCGCCGATCAGCACCCTGTAACGTTTAGCCATACATCCTCCCTTAATGATATCTGCTTGCCAACAGCTTGAACAATATATTACATTGAGCCCCTCATCATCAACAATTAAACTATTGTCTGTGACCGTCCATCTTCTCCCTGTGTCGGGAACCACTATGCACCCTCCGGTTGTAGCCATCAAGGCAGATGTGGATACATATGAAGGTACCCGCGATAACGTCCCGCGTCTGCTCGACATTTTCGAGCATTTCGGGATCAGGGCGACATTCTTCTTTTCGATGGGTCCTGACAATTCAGGAAAGGCTGTACGACGGATCTTCATGCAGAAAGGTTTTCTGAGGAAGGCGATCCGGACCAGGGGGTTGTCATCGTGCAGCCTCAGATCAATGCTGTACGGAACGCTCCTCCCCGCTCCGCTGATTGCCGCGTCATTCCCTGAGATCCTGCTTGAAACAGAGAGAAGAGGCCATGAGACAGGGATTCATAGCTGGGATCATGTCAAGTGGCAGGATCTTCTCCCCTGGCTGCCAAAGCCGGTTACCGCCATGGAGCTTGGCAAGGCAGGGAGCCAGTTCGAAAAAATATTCGGAAGACGGGCCCGGAGCAGTGCTGCTCCGGGGTGGATCGTCTCGAAGGACTCTCTGGAAGTGCAGGATGCGATGGCCCTTCAATACTGCAGCGACAGCCGCGGGAGTTACCCGTATTATCCGGTCATGGGCGGAAGAAGGTTTCGTACGCTGCAGATCCCGACAACGTGGCCGACTCTGGACGAACTTTTCGGCGAAGACGGGATATCGTCTGAAGCTGTTATCGATCATTATCTCTCCCTGTTGCGCTCCGGCCTCAATGTGCATAACATTCATGCCGAGATGGAGGGGGGAATCCAGTCTGAGCTGTTAATTGCCCTGCTGGAGAAGCTGACAGCGGCGGGAGTACGCTTCGTGACTCTCTCAGAGGCTGCGGAGGAGTTCGGTTCATCGTCTCCTGACTGCGCAGTCGGGATGGGTGAACTGCCGGGGAGAGGGGGAACGGTTGCCATACAGCGATTGTGACAATGCAGCGATCTTTGAGCCGAAAGTCAGGTTCTTCAGGGTGGGCCGCCGTGACCTGGTATATCTCAAATTTGTTCTTGAAGCGTACGAAGGTATGTCGACCCTTTCCACCGTGGAACCGAAAGGGGTTATTGTCAGGCTTTCGGTCCCTTCCGGATTTGAAGAGGATATGCGGAAAATCATAGGCGAGTTGTCCAGGGAAATACCTCTTACTGAAGTCGAGTTCGAGCAGGGAGAGCACTGAAATGCTAGAAGGGATGAATACCAAAGCCATACTCAGGAAGGCGCTTGCAGCCGGCGGCGAGTTTGCCGAGATCTACCTGGAGGAGGGCTGCTCTACACAGATCATTGCCGAGGACGGCAGGGTCGAAAAGGTCCTCGCTATCTCCGACAGAGGGGTCAGTATCCGCGTCATCAGCGATTTCAGGACTGCATTCGGTTATACCAACGAGGTGACTGAAAGAGCTCTCCTTGAACTTGCCGAGTCTGTCAGCAGGGGGGTAAAAAACGGGCTTTTCGGGCAGGCTGTCGTTACAGCTTCGCGCTCTGTCGCTGCTGCCGAGTCGATACGGCTCCATCCATCCTCTATCCCGCTTGAAAGCAAGGTTGCGATTGTCGTTGAAGCGGAGAAAGCTGCCCGGGGGTTTTCACCATCAGTCCGTCAGGCAATGGCGGTGTATCGTGACGGAGTGGCAAAGATCCAGGTGGTGAACTCTCTCGGCGAGTTTGTCGAGAGCGGCAGGATCGGGACGATGTTCGCGTCGCAGGTCGTGGCGGAGGATTCAGGAGTCCTACAGACCGGGTATGAGTCAGCCGGTGCCTGCCGCGGATTCGAGCTGTTTGACGAAAAGAGTGCTGTGGATATTGCCCTTGCTGCTGCCGGTCGAGCGGTGATGATGCTGAAGGCGGACCGGGTCCGCGGCGGGAGGATGCCGGTTGTCCTCTCATCGGAAGCTGGCGGGACAATGGTCCATGAGGCTATCGGTCATGGACTTGAGGCGGATCTTGTCCAGGGTGGTATCTCTGTCTACCGGGGGAGGATCGGCGAGCTGGTCGCTTCAAAGCTGGTAACGGTGATAGATGATGCGACACTGCCGTATGCCCGGGGCTCTTTTCCATTTGACAGCGAAGGGGTTCCGGGACAAAAAAACGTCCTGGTCGAAAACGGGATCTTGAAAGGGTATCTCTATGATCGACTGACGGCGATGAAGGACGGAGTCGCCTCCACCGGCAACGGTCGTCGGGAGTCATATCATGCCCGGCCGATCGTCCGGATGACGAATACCTTGATTGCTCCCGGCACGACTCCACCCGGCGATATCGTCAAAACTGTCCCGAACGGGCTTTTCGTCAGGAAGATGGGGGGCGGGCAGGTGAATACGGTGACCGGTGAGTTTATGTTCGAAGTCTCGGAAGGGTATCTGATCAAAAACGGCTTCGTCTGCGAACCGGTGAGAGGTGCCACTCTTACGGGGAACGGTCCGGATGTCCTGAAGAGCATCATGATGGTCGGAACAGATCTCGGATTCGGCATAGGGACCTGCGGAAAAGACGGGCAGGGTGTTCCGGTCGCCGATGCACAGCCCACGCTTTTGATCAGCGAGATGACAGTAGGCGGTGCGGTCTAGCCGGATGGGCCTGTACCTTGCATACACCGGTGTGCAGTTACGGCACGAGATGTAATCCTCAGGAGCTTTTTTTGTCACATAAGAAAGTCGCCATAAATCCGGTAGATATCCTTGACTCGCTACGGTCGTACTCGTTCACCGCTCCGTTCACTCTTGCTATTTTCTCACAGGGTGAAGGGGTGATCGCAAAGAACATATCGTCCGGGCAGCTGTGCGGCATCTGCGGCGCAACAGCAGAGTGCGGTAAAAGCTGTACTCTGCCGGTTGACGATCTTGTCCGTGAGGCTCTTGCCAGAGTGGTGCCGGTGATCGGCCGCTGCCCGCTCGGGCTGCTCGGCTTTGCTATCCGCTTTCCGGATCCTGCGATGTCGAACAGGTGCCTCATCGCCTGGGGGGTAAGGACCAGCTCCATAAATCTTTTTTATCTTGAGAGTATGAGCAGGTCTACCGGCATAAAACCTTTTACGATCCTTGACCGTCTAGGGAGCCTTCCTGTTGTCGAACTGGATGATGTCCGTGAAACAGCGGACAGGGTACACCGCATACTCCCTTCGATCCTCAGTTCGAATGTCCACAATCATGTCCTTGAAGCAACAGTATCCCGCCTTAACTCTGTCGTCGGCATCTCGACACAGCTCGACCGGGGGAAGAACCTGGATGAAGTCATTTCACTTCTCAGTGAATCATTCGGGGTGCTTTTCGACTGTCAGCAGATCGCCGTCGCTATTTCCGGGCACGAAGGCGAGTCTTTTTCAGTCAGGGGGACCTGGGGGCTGCCGTCTGATCTGGGGCAGACGTCAAGTGTTCTTATGCACAAGCTGATGGAGGAGAATCCGGGGGAACGGGCGCCCCGGCTCATAGCGGAGACGGGCGAATTTTTCCAGACTCTCGGAGCGCAGAGCGCCACATTTTTACCCCTGATGGCAGGGACTGAACTGCTTGGCTGCATACTCCTGCCGGATCTGGAACTTCAGCCCCGGGACGCACTGCTTGCAGAGATTTTGACCGGAAGGGCTGCATCACGCCTGATGCAGCTCAGGAACGAGGCGAATCACTACTCGGGCTCTTCTCTTCCGGCACGGCTGATCGCCATGACAAACTCCATGCTTGAGGTCAGGAGTGTTGAAGAGCTGTACTCCCGCATTCTGAGCACTGCTGCGGAGTTTCTCGGGGCATCTGCCGGTTCGCTCATGATCTTTGATGAGTCAGGGTACTCGTTGAGGATCGTTGCTTCCCTCGGGCTGAATGAACAGATATCTAAAAGCCTGTCTATCAAGATCGGAGAGGGTATCGCGGGAAAGGTCGCAGCCACCGGTTCGCCGATAGTCGTGAATGACATCGAGACGGACAGCCGGGTCGCCACGACAAACAGGCCGCGGTACCGGACAAAATCATTTATCTGTATTCCGTTCTGGCAGGATCAGAAGATCATCGGGGTCCTGAACCTCTCCGACAAGGAGGGGAATGATATCTTTACCGAGAGTGATCTTCAGCTTCTGGCCCTCCTGCTAGGTCAGGCCGGAATGGTGATGGAGCGGACGCAGTCGCGGCAGCAGACGGAGATGCTGATACATCTCTCGGCAGTAGATTCGGCGACAAACCTCTACAACCGTAGTTTTCTCGATAAGAGGCTGAGCGAAGAGGTGAACAGGAGTCAGAGGCAGGACCTCAAGTTTACGGTTGTCCTGGTCGAACTCGACCACCTGAATCTGTATGCGTCGATCTGCGGATCGGCGGCAGCTTCTGCCGCCATCAAAAAGACCGTCGCAGCGATCACCCGCTCTGCCCGGCAGATGGATGTTGTCTGCAGTTTCAACAGTGAGACCTTCTGCATCATTCTCCCGGGGACGATCAAGACCGACGCTGTTCCGGTGACTGACCGGATACGGAAAGCAACAGCACGGATGAAGATTCCCGGGGTGGACAGCCTCCCTTCAGGGAAACTCTCTGCGAGTATCGGGCTTGCCATGTATCCTGATGATGGCGATAGCAGTGACGGACTTCTTGCCGCAGCAGCTGAAGCGCTGTTCAAGGCAAAGGCTGAAGGGCGCGACTGTGTCGTCCTGCATGAGCCGCCCCCTGAAAACGAGGACTCGATCCAGACGGTAGCAGCCTCCTGAAAATAAAAAAGGCCGTCGAGAGATTCGACGGCCTTTTGCAATAGCTCCGAGCAGACGCTGTCAGAGCGCGCTTGCTTTGGTTATGAACACCGCTTCAACCGGCACATCGGCATGACCTGCCTTGTTGCCTGTCTTGACAGCCTTTATCGCTTCGACAGTCTCCATACCCTCAACGACCTGCCCGAAAACAGCATACCCGTAATCTTCCGGTCTTTTCCCTTTGTAGTCCAGGAAGGCGTTGTCAGCGATATTGATGAAAAACTGCGAGGTCGCACTGTCCACAACCGCTGTACGGGCCATTGCCAGAGTCCCTGTCAGGTTCTTCAGGCCGTTTGCCGCTTCATTCTTGATGGCGAATTTTGTCTTTTTCGGCTGCATATTCTCATCCATTCCGCCACCCTGGATCATGAATCCGTTGATAACGCGGTGGAAAATCAGCCCGTCATAGTGTCCTTCAGCAACGTAATTGAGGAAGTTCTTCACCGAAATAGGTGCTTTCTCCTTGAAAAGTTCGATGGTGATGTTTCCTTTCGAGGTCTCCAACAGTACGCGAGGGTTCGGTTCGCTGCTCATACATGCTCCTTTGCAGATAAAATTTCCCTACTATTACCACAAACCGACCGGCAAAGTCTATATCGAGGTTTACAGCGGGCAGCTGCTGATATATCCTTTTATGGTTTTGGCTGTCAATCCATCTGGAGATAACCGATGAAAAAATTACTGATAACAGCGGCACTCCTTGTATCAGCGTCGCAGCTTTACGCGGAAGGCCTTGCAGAGAGGGTCAAGGAACATACGTTCCCAAACGGGCTGAAGCTTCTGATGGTGGAGCGCCATACTTCGCCCACAGTGGCGGCCTGGATACGCTTCAAGGTCGGCAGCGTCGATGAGCGGAGTGACGAGCGGGGGCTGGCCCATCTTCTGGAGCATATGCTTTTCAAGGGGACGAAAACCCTCGGTACGACAGACTTTGGCAGGGAGAAACCGCTTCTCGATAAAATAGAGGCAGTTGCGCAGCAGCTGATGGACGAAAAGGCAAAGCGGGCGAAAGGTGATACTGTCCGTATCGCCCGTCTTGAAAAAGATCTGACTGATCTTGAAAAAGAGGCCGGGAAGTATGTCGTAAAAGAGGAGTTTGCCCAGATCTACAACCGTAACGGCGGCGCGAACTACAACGCCTACACCAGCAAGGACGGGACAACGTATCTGATCAGTCTCCCTTCCAATAAGCTGGAACTATGGGCGGCCATAGAGTCGGACCGGATGCAGAACGCCGTGCTGAGGGAGTTTTACACGGAACGTTCAGTCGTCATGGAAGAGCGGCGGCGCTCGTATGAGGCCGAGCCGGAGGGGAAGCTCTGGGAGACTTTCCTCGCCAGTTCGTTCAATGCCCACCCGATGGGACAGCCGGTTATCGGCTGGATGTCGGATATTGAAAACCTCTCCCGGACCAAGGCTGAAATCTTCCTGAAGCGCTATTATGCACCCAATAATGCGATCATTGCGATTGTCGGTGATATCGATCCGGAGAAGACCATAGCGCTGGTCGAGCGCTACTTCGGCCAGATCCCGCCGGGGACGCCTGTCCCTCCGGTGGCTGTCTTGGAGCCGGAGCAGCAGGGTGAAAAGAGGATAGAAGTTGTCGGCGATGCAGGCGCAGAGCTGATGATCGGCTATCACAAGCCGACCCTTCCCCATCGGGACGATCTGGTTTTTGATGTGATCGATATGATCCTCTCTGACGGCAGGACCTCACGGCTCCATAAGAAACTGGTGGTGGAAAAACAGCTGGTCACCGGAGTCGGGGCGTTCACGGCGCCGGGGCACCGTTATCCGAATCTTTTCATTATCAGCGGAACGCCGCGCGAGCCGCACACGGTTAAAGAGGTGGAAGAAGCGATCTATGCGGAGCTGGAAAAACTCAAAAACGAGCCGGTGACAGCCCGGGAGCTGCAACAGGTCCTGAACAAGCTCGAGTTTGAAGAGGCGCGGCAGATGACCTCCATTGGGGGCCTGGCGCGGAATCTGACCGAATATGAAGCGATTGCCGGCAGTTGGCGCTATCTCATCGAGCATCGTAAGGAGGTTACCGGCGTGACGCCGGAGGATATTCAGCGGGTGGCCCGGAAATATCTGACCAGGGAGAACAGGGTCGTCGGATTCATCACCAAGCAGGAGGTGGCCAAACCATGAAACTGCGATCCTTTATTCTTGCCGGTATCGTCTCGCTCCTGGCGCTGACAGCCTGTTCTACTCCTCAAAAAGCGGTTGTCGACCCCCGCGGGCTGACTTTCGCCCCACTCAATTTTACCCTGCCGAAGAGTGATCATCTGACCCTCAAGAACGGGATGAAGGTCTATCTCCTGGAAGATCACGAACTTCCCATTGTTAACATGACGGCCCTCATCGCCACCGGTACTATCTATGAACCGGCGGCGCTGACCGGCCTTGGCGGGCTGACCGGGGTCATGCTCCGCAGCGGCGGAATCGAGTCGCTCAAGCCCGATCAGCTTGATGCCGAGCTGGAGTTCATGGCCTCGGGGATAGAATCCGGTATCAGCGAGGATTCAGGCACCGTCTCCCTGAGCACCCTGACAAAAAATCTCGACCGGACTCTGCAGCTTTTTGCCGACGTCATCATGAAGCCGGGGTTTGATCAATCCCGTTTGAATCTGACTATCAACAATACCAAAGAGTCGATACGCCGCCAGAACGACGATCCGAAGGGGATTGCCGGCCGCGAGTACCGCAGTGCTCTCTATGCCGATCACCCGCTTGGCCGTGTAGCAACCCTTGAGTCGGTCTCAAAAATCTCCCGCGACGAGATGATCAGTTTCCACCGGCGCTATTTCAGCCCAAAGGCGGTCATTCTTTCAGTCAGTGGTGATTTCAACCGGGCAGAAATTATTGGGAAACTGGAAAAGCTGTTTGGCGGCTGGCAAGCTGAAACCGGGAAACTCCCCGCAGTCAGCACTCCGGACACTACTCCGAAAAAACAGACGCTGCTGGCCAGAAAACAGGTGAGCCAGTCGGTTATCCGCATGGGAAGCCTGGGTATCGACAAAAATAATCCCGATCAGTATGCAGTCAGGGTCATGGATTACATCCTCGGCGGCGGTTTTACCTCGCGCTTGACCCAGGAGGTCCGCTCCAATCAGGGGCTTGCCTATCATGCCGGCAGCCGCTTCGACATCGGCCGACGTTTCCCTGGCATCTTCTCGGCCGAGACCGAGACCAAAGCGGGCTCCACCGTCAAAGCGATCAAGCTGATTGAAGAGATCATTGCCGGCATGACCAAGGAGCAAGTTAGCGAAGAAGAGCTGAAACAGGCGAAGGAGTCGATCATCAACTCCTTCATCTTCGGCTTTACCATGGCCAATTCAATTGTCACCCAGCAGGCGCGACTTGATTATTACGGTTTCCCCGAAGGCTACCTGGAGAATTTCCGTGATAACATCGCCAAAGTGAGTAGAGAAGATGTCTTGGGGGTGGCAAAAAAATATCTGCATCCGGAAGCTCTGACCATCATGGTGGTCGGCGATGACAGTAAATTCGACCAGCCGCTCTCGACTCTGGGCGAGGTGAGGGAGATCAAGCTGGAAACAAAATAACACCGAGGAATAAGGGGGTCTTTATGGCTGAGTGGAAATGCAGTTCCTGCGGCTTTACCAAGGAGGGGCGGTGCAAGCCCCAGAACTGTCCGCAGTGCCAGGAGAAGGGGAAGTTCGAGAAGCAGGGATAGAGTTTGAGACAGAAGGCTGAAGCGTTATTGCTTCAGCCTTCTGTCTATTATAACGTTTAATGGGCTACAGCCTGATTCAGGGTTTCCGCCACGAACCGGTTCAATGTCATGCCGTGCTGCGTTGCAGCAATCATTACCCGTTCATGCAGCTCAGGCGCAATCCGTACGTTGAACGATCCCTTGAACGGTTTCTCCGGCTCGCGGCCCAACTCGGCGCAGGTAGCCAGATAATCGTCCACCGCTTCATGAAATGCAGCCTCCAGGGAATCGGCATCCTGCCCTTCGTAACTTACCAGAGCTCTGATAAATTCGATCTTGCCATAAAAAATCCGGTCGTCGGAATTGTAGTGCACCGAGCCAAAGTACCCTTTATGCTTGATCATGTCTTTCATATCAAACCTTCCTTTTTAAGAAACTCTGCGATCTGTTCGACCTGATAGCGCTTCAAAATCGGTGTAGGATGCGGTTTATGCAGGATAACCGGCGGATGGTGCGCATGAAGAAACTTGACCCGCGAACCACCTGTTCTGCCGCCGCTTCCCAATTCATAGCCAAAACCTTCAAGCAGGCTCTTCAATTCTCCCCAGGAGAAATCAGCCGGTTTCGACAAAAATCTTTGCAGCAGTTTTTCCCGTTTACTCATGTTGATACCTTACCGTTCTTTTACATCTCTTGCAACTAAATTTAGTTACATTTGGCGGCATGATTTACCCTATTAAATAAAAAGCCCCGTCAGATCAGTTCTGGCGGGGCTTTTTTATTGAACTTTTTCGATTCTCAACCGTCATGTTTTGTCGCGTTGGTGGTTATCTTGAGGATGCTTTCCTGCACATCCTTGTTGGGGATGGCCCGGTAGGAGTCGAGGAGGAGTTTTTCGGAGGTATCCAGTGGCAACACTTCCTCGCCGGACATAAAGAACTCCTGAACCGGCACGGAGAGAGCGTTTGCAGCCAATTGGAGCTTTTCTGAATTCATCATGTTTTTGCCGGATTCGTATTTGAGTAATTGCCCTCTCGTAACTCCCACAAGTTCAGCCATCTTCTCCTGGCTGATTTTCGCCCGCTCCCGCAACTCTTTCAATCTCTTGCCTATTTGTTCCGTCGTGCGAATCGTTGCCATAAGCCCCTCATTTGCGAAGGAGCATACCTTGTAGCGGTTAGCAGCGAAATACACCTGAAGCACACATTTATAGTATACTTGAGGTGTACAAGCAGGGCATATCTGTGGTATTTGTTAGCGGCTTCTACTCTCGCAACTCGAAAGTTATGGTCGCAAAACGAAATGAACAGACTGACCGAACAAGACCGAATTGAACTGATCCGCCTCCTGCAATCAGGCGAACCGATACCCATACAGTGGCGCGGGAAGCTGTTTCCTGGCGGAATGCAGAGTGTGGAGATTGGCAAGGAATACCGGCTGGAATATGCCGGGAAGATGAAGCGGGAACAGGTGCTGGCGGAGACGCCGGCGGCACCGTGGCAGTTGGTGCGCCGTTTTGCCGAGGATCGGCCCCATGGCGACGGCTGGCGCAATCTGCTTGTCTGGGGGGATAATCTTCTGGCGCTGCGCGAACTCCTGGCTGACCAGCAGGGGCCGAATCGCTACGGCACCAAAAACAAAATCAAGCTCATCTACATCGATCCCCCGTTTGCCACCAAGCAGGACTTCATGAAGGATGAAGAAAAGGCATATCGCGATAAGGTACTAGGCGCTCAATTTATTGAGTTTTTGCGAAGACGATTGATTTTGCTCCGCGAGCTCTTGGCAGATGATGGCACAATTTACGTACACTTAGATTGGAAAAAAGGACATTACATAAAAGCCGTTTTAGATGAGGTATTCGGAGAAACAAGGTTTTTCAATGAGCTGGTATGGCGGTATTTCGGCTTTAAAAGATCTACGGCGAGGAACTTTCCCAGAAAGCACGATGTGATCTTTGCATATGGAAAGAGTGAAGATAAAAGTAGAATCTGGAACCCAGTATTCCGGGCATACTCAAAAGAATACTTAGCTCGCTGGAAGGTCGATGCAGACGGTGAACTCTACAGGGATGACGTCAATCCGACTGCAGGTGGAGCCCGTACTATCTGGCTCAAGGACATGAAAGGTGATTTGGTTGAATCTGTTTGGAGTGATATTCCTCCAGTTAATCCCGTGGCGTCAGAGAGAACAGAATATCCTACACAAAAGCCAGAACAACTTCTTGATCGTATTATCCGTGCGTCTTCCAATGAAGATGACATAGTCCTAGACTGTTTTGCTGGCAGTGGCACGACAGCTGCCGCAGCGGAAAAACTTGGCCGGCGTTGGATTGCTATGGATTGCGGTAAGTTGGCAATATACACCATTCAAAAACGCCTATTTTCACTAATCAACACCATTGGAGCTGGGAAAAAAGACGAAAAACTCGTCCACGACCGAGTGGAAGACTGGGATGACCACATAAAGAAAACCCCCGGCATCCTCCTCCTCACCGAAAAAGCTAAAAAAGGCGAATGCGAGGTAACCCTTGACCTGCTGGCCGACCTTGCTACGCTGATCGCCAAACACGACCTCCTCAAGAAAGGCTCGCACCTTTCCATCGCCTGCCCGGAAGACAAACTTCACATCCCGCCTGACCGGTTGGACGATGTCCAACCAGACAACGGCCCCGGCGAGAAGAGCATTACTGTTGAAGGTCAGGAATTCCGAATTTCCCTGATTGTCCCTAAAGACAAGCCGGAGAAGGAAAAACCGCTCCCGCCGAAGGAGTTTGCCCTCTACCGCGCCGGTCTCTACGACATGGAGGCGCTGCGGCGGATGCCGTGGCAGGAGTACCGCCCCTTTGTCCTCAAGCTCTTCGGCGTCCGCGAGGAGGCCCACAACCGCTACGGCATGCAACTGGACGGCTACATCGGCACCCATTCCACGCTCATCTGGAACTATCCTGATCATCCCACCCTGACCCTTGATTACGGCTATGTGGAGAACCTCCATCAGAACCTGCGCGGCAAGAAGGGGGAACGGTTCTATGTCATTGCGCCAACAGTGGCTATGGACTTTGCCGAGGATGAAAGAGAGCATGGCGGTGCAGTCTACGCCTTTCTCAAGGTGCCGATCTCCGTCATCATGAAGTTGATTCAGGCGCACGAGCCGGGAGCGCTCAAACAGCCGATGAGTGAAGCGGATGTGAACAATGTTATCGACGCGATCGGTTTTGATTTCATCTCCCAACCGGTGGTGCGCTACAGGGCCAGTATCAAAACCCGCGATCTGTTCCCAGAACTTGTGGTGGAGTTGAGCGAATTCCGCGCCAAGACCCTGACCACCGATCCGGAGGATTTCGCCAATTTCGAGACCTTTTCCATGGCCATGGTGGATCTCAACTATGACGGCGATGTTTTCCGGCTGGATCGGGTTTACTGGGGCGAGGAGCTGCTGAAAGAAGCAGGCGGGCTGGAGAAGGCGAAGATCCTGGAAATCCGCATCCCCGAACAGGCGTTCAAGGGGGAGAAAATGATGGTCATCCTCTGTGACCGCTACGGGAACGAAAAGACGCTGGTCTTTGGCAAGGGGGATTTCCGATGAGTGTTACCTTCCGTATCAGCGATCAGATCCTGAAACTGGATGATGTTAGCGATGCCACGGTCGCGGTGGTGCATAAGTACGACGCTTTCCTCAACCTGCTCCATACCGGCAACTACGCCTTTCTGCGCGACGCGGCCCGTGAAGCGCTCCGTTTTCTGGTCTCCGCCAAGTACCCCGATCTGGAACGGCTGGCACGGGAGAATTGGAGTCGGCCAGAGTTGGCCAAGCGCCATGCCTCCATCGATGCACTGCTGGGTAAAATGCCGCTGCGGGACCGGAAGGCGGCAACGCTGGATATCGCCACCGGCGGTGGCAAGAGCTTTCTGATGTACGGCCTGGCCGCCATTGCCCTGGCCGAGGGACTGGTTGACCGGGTGTTGGTGCTCTGCCCGTCGTTGACCATTGAAGACGGTTTGCTGGAGAAGTTCAACGCCCTGGCCGGTAATCAGGAGCTGACGGCCATCATGAAGGAGCTGGGCGCTGTTGTAGCCATTCCGGGGATCAAGCGGGGTAATGAGACGATTCAGCAGGGCGACATCTGCATCGAAAATATCCATGCGGTCTATACTAATGCCGGTTCTTCCATTGCCGACAGCTTCAAGGGGCATGGGGGGCGGACGCTGGTCCTGAACGACGAGGCGCACCACCTGTTCAGCCCCGATGACAGCGACGAAAGCTCCATGAAAAAGTGGCTGCAATTTCTGGTCAGCCCTGAGTACGGCTTCCGCTACCTCATCAATGTCACCGGCACCCCCTACACCGGCAACGACTATTTCCCGGACGTGATTCACCGTTTCGGCCTTAAGCAGGCTATTGAATCAAAGGTCATCAAGAAGCCGGATTATGTGCTGGAAGAGACCCACAAGAAGCAGAGCTGGGACAAGATCTACGCTGTGCATCAGGAGAATGTGAAGGAGTATGGCACCAAGCTGCGCCCCATCTCCATTGTCATTACCAAGGATATTGCCGAGTGCGTGGAGCAGTGGCAAAGCCTGGTTGCCTATCTGGTGAAGAAAGAGAAGATCAACTCCGCCGAGGCTGAGAAAAAGGTAATCTGGGTTACCTCCGGCATCCCATCAAACAAGGCTGCCAAGGCCCGTGTAGAGGCGGCCTATAGCCCACGGGACAGCAAGGACTCACCCGATAAACGGCGCAAAGAGAACCTGACTGCGCTGAAAAAAGTGGATGATCCGGCCAGTCCGGTGGAGTGGATTGTCTCAGTCAGTATGCTCACCGAGGGGTGGGACGTGAAAAATGTTTTCCAGATCGTTCCTCACGATTCGCGGGCCTTCAACTCCAAACTCCTTATCGCCCAGGTGCTGGGGCGCGGCCTGCGGGTGCCGTCCTGTCTGGAGATACAACCACTGGTGAAGGTGACCAATCACGAAGCCTGGACCGATGAAATTGCCAACCTGCTCAAAGACGTTCTGGAAGTGGAGAACACCCTTTCCTGGGGGTTTGACAGCAGGCGGGAGGAATACATTTTCCCGCTCCATAATCTGAGCTATGAACTGGTCGAACAGACGGTGGAAACCAAGAAACAGAAGGCGATGGACATAAAGCTGGTTTTGAAGCCCCAGAGCCTAAAGAGTACCGAGTATGTGACCTTTTCCGAGAGCGGCACGCTGGCAATGGAGATCACCCACGAGAACACCGAAGAGATCGAATATGCGGTCTGCACTTTGCACGATTTCATCAACGAAAAGGACAAGAAAGTCGGCGAGAAGTGGCCGAAGAACCGAATCAGAAAACTTATCAAGGATGCTCTGATTGTTGGTGGCTATGATGATACTTTCCTGAGCCGGGAGAACCTGTCACTGGTACAACAGGCGTTTGGCCCACTTTTCCGGGACACGGACAAAGAACACCCACGCATGACCAATACGGCGAAGTCGCTATTCATGGTCGATTACCGGGATTCAATGCGCCAATCATTTTCGGAAAGCCGGGTGAAAGAGAGTGGCGCGGTTTATCATGTGGATGGTGATGTCAAGCCGTTTGGCAAGGATGAAACCCATCTTTGGGATCAATACTGTAAGTGGGTAAAAATGGCTGAGGCGTTCGGCAATGAAACCCCCGAAAATATCCTTGAGATAACACGGCGGCTACATATGGTTGACGCCAACAGATTTAAAACCCCGTCCAATGTGCTCTATGCCAGCCATGAACCCGAACGGAAATTCAGTGACCTGCTGTTCGAGGTCAGTAGTCTGATTGAAGCGTTCATCAAGCCGCCGGACCGTGGGTGCTACTCATTTCCCTATTCCTACAAGCCGGCCAAAACCGGCAAAACTCATGCTGTAAATGAATTCTTCAATCCTGACTATTTCATCCGGCTCAAGGATTCCCACGATGTGATGGTTGTGGAGATCAAGCATGACGGCGATGATTCCAGCCGAAACAAGGCCAAGTATCGCGATGGCAAGGCGCATTTTGAACGGTTGAATGAGGCACTGGTGGCAGCGGACGAGCCGTGGCGATATCACTTCTATTTTCTGTCACCGGAGGACTACACCGGGTTTTTTGATCGGGTGCGGGATGGAAAGTTCAAAGGGTGGAGTGCGGGGTTGATGGTGGAGTTGGGGAAATAGTAAATCAAGGTTAAATCGGTTATGCCTCGCCAGATGAGAACCTGGAGCGGTTGTTGTGGAAAATCGGTGACAAGAAAGTTGAATTTCTTGCTAAAACATCTGCTGTTCACGGGACTTGACATCACTAATTCCTTACATTATCATTAAATCGTAAGGAATTTGCGTGGAGGCAATATGAACTCAACTGTAACGGTAAAATATCAAACTACCATTCCCAAAGCTGTGCGGGAGCAACTGGGCATTGCCATTAATGATGCTCTTGAGTGGGTTGTTGAAAAGGGGAAGGTTGTTGTGTATCCCGTGCACACCAGTTTTCTCGGATATCGCGGCAGTGTGAAAACCGGGGCAGGTGATATTGCTGCTGATATTCAGACTGCACGAGAGAGTCGCCTGGAGAAGTATCGGTGAAAAAATATATTATCGACACCAACGCCCTGATCTCTTTTGTCACTGATAGAAACCCGGCCCAGCAGGAAATTGTTGCTCCGCTTTTTGAAACAGCTTCCCGTTTGAAGTGCATCCTTGTATGTCATCAATTCGTTTTGACGGAATTTGTTTTCGTCATGGATAAAGTGTATGGAACGCCAAAAGAGACCATCAACTCCATGCTCCGCGACTTTGTTGCCATGCCGGGCGTCGAAGTGTGCCAGCAAACTGACTTTACGGTTTTACTCTCCCTCTGGCCGGCGAAAATTGCAGACTTTGGCGACGCGCTGATTGCCGCAACAGGCAAAGCGATGAAAGGGGCAACCATAGTCACTTTTGATCTGAAGTTTAAATCCGGATTGAAGAAGCTTGGACTGGATTCGCTGTAATTCCAATTCCAGATCAAAGCCCCATCTTCGTTGGCTCGTCTTCGGCTCCTCAACGTACGAATTGTACGCCTCGTCGCCTCAATCCTCGCCGCCTTGATGGCATCTTTGATTTGGAATCGGTATAACTGCCCTATTGCTGCACCCAGCTTCGCAGTTCTTGAAACAGAAAAGCCCGCTTTCGCGGGCTTTTCTGTTTCAAGTCGGGACGGTCTACCGCACCAGCTTCGACAGCTTCTTGAACTCCTCCGTCCCGGCCACCTTCAGCAGCTGGAAGAGCGCTGCTTCGGTCGAGGTGATGACGGCGCCGGCATCGCGGGCGGTCTCCAGCCCGACGAACCAGTTGTCCTTCCTGCGGCTCATGACCGCATCCCTGACGAGGTGCACGATAAAGCCGGCATCGAGCAGTTCGATGACGGTTTGCAGCACACAGACATGGCACTCCATGCCAACGATGATCACCTGCTTTTTCCCGAGGCTTTTCATCTTTTCGATGAACGCGCTGTCGCCGCAGCAGCTGAAGGTCATCTTCTCCAGCGCCGGCGAAGACGATCTGCCTTTCAGCTCGGAAAGAGTTTCCCCCAGCCCCTTGACATACTGCTCGGTCAACAGTGTCGGGATTTTGAGCTCAGCTGCCGCATCCATCAGTATTCCGGCATTCTTGACCAGATGCTTCAGAACCTTTTCATCCATTGCCTGGCAGAGCTTCTCTTGGACATCGATGACCACCAGTACCGAATTTCCTGCTTCTAAAAAAAATCTGTCTTTTATTCCCATCTGTTCCTCCTGAAAAATTATCTCAGATTTCCTGTTATGTTCACTTAACCTACGCCGTCGTTCGAGTTGCCGACGAGATCAATGATGATCTCCGTGCGGAAGAAAGGCTCTTTTGCCAACTCCTTAAGAAAGATGATGTAGGCCTTCTTTTTATCATCCGAGAATTTTGTTTTTACTGCCGTCTCTTCCTGTGCCGCCGCCATACCGGTGGAAACAGCCTGGGTGAGCTCTCCATCCATCCCCTGCCTCAGCTGCATGGCAAGAGCAAGGGCCTCATCCTTCTTCCCCTCTTTTTTAAGCTGGTTTATCCTCGCCTTTATCTGCTTGCGTTCTTCGTCTTTTGCCTGCATTTCCGGATTGTTTTTCCTCTCCTTGCGGGCGGCTTTGGCCTTTTCATTTTTTTCGGCATTGTACTTTCTCTGTTCATCCTCCACACGTGCCTCAAAAGTCTTCACATGCTTGTCATGGAGTGATTGAATGACCGAGGATTTCTCAAAATAGGCGTCAGCGAGATCCTTGTATTTCTCGCAGGCGGCATGAAATTCCCGGTCGGTTTCGGTAGCCTGCTGCGGCAGAGACTCCTGCAGTTCCCTGTCCATTTCACTGAAAGCCCTGTCGTGCTCTCTGACTGAAGATATCTTGACGCATCCGTTTCTGGAAACCTGTTTCCCCTCGAAAGTAAGGGAGACATCCCTGCAGATGGTTCCTGAACTCTCGTCCATCGTAAAAGGAGTCCCGAATTCCTTCTCATAGTAGGCTTTCACCTGATCGATCGAGTCTTTGGCATAGAAAACCCCGCTGTTTGCCTGAGTGCCGTCCTGGGATTTCGAACCGGGATAGGTGCTCGCAACCGGAACCTCTTCAGGCGGCTTCGAACTATTTTCTTTTTTTGAGCCTTTGCCCGCATAAGCGGGAAAAGCCAGGCTGGCCGTGCATAAACAAATTGCAAGGAATACCATTATTTTTCTGATCATCCGGCTGTCCCTCCTGTCAAGTTGACTGTCTTCAGCAGCTACTTTGGCCGCAATAATATCAGGCTGTTTTCGCGAATGCAACCGGGTCTGTTGCCAGGTCGCAACTCTGTACCGTTCTCAACAGTTCAAGCTGTGTCTTCACACCAGAGAGAGGCTCCAGTCCAGCCATGAGCAGAAGCGGTCGGAGCGCCTCTTCGGAGTCGCAGCGGGGAAATGCTCCCGCAGAGATAAGGTGAATCAGTTTCATGGTCCGCAGGGCATCGAACCATTCGTGAAATGCAGCCAGCAATGGTCTGTCGGCTTTTTTCATCCGGGAGATCCGTTCCCAGCTCGAAAGAAACCCTTCCTGGTCAAGATACTGCGAGATCAAGGGTGAAATGTCTTCCGCCCTGTTTCGTATCGTTTCTCCTGAAGCGGTCAGGCATTCTGCTGCCAGATCGAGCCACTCCTTCAGGAGGGCGAAACATTCCGGCCGGTAAAAGGTTATGGCGCCTTCTTCTCCTGCCAATGCTTTTGAGACGCTTCGCCCGGTGCCGAACGGGACCCGGTGGGATGGTCGTGCTGAAGGGTAGACCATGGTCCCGCCGACCATCTCTATACCGACGGTCTTCTGCAGCTGCTGCAGAAAGTAGAAATCCTCGCCGGCCTGCCGGCTGTTCATGCCGCCGCAGCGAAGATACGCGCTGCCGGAGCAGGCCATGGCACTGCCGACAGTATGAAAGGCGTACGGAGATCCGGCATACGAAAGTCCGAGCACGTAGGAGCGGAGAAAGAGCTCGTACCGGTTGATGATATCCTGTCCGTTGTACGTCCGGGCCTTTTGATGGCAAAACGGGATGACAGCGCCGCCGGAAGCAGCTCTGCCGAAATGTCCGACCAGTGCGGGCAGATACTCCGGCCCGACCACTGTATCTGCGTCCAGGGCCACGAGGATCGGTCCGGTCCCGCTCCATGCAAGGTGCGGCAGTGCAAGGTCAAAACCGATCTTTCGTGCCATCCCCACCCCGCCGTCACGGACCGGAAGCTCCAGTCCGGGGGAGGCGGCATCGACCCATGCCAGCTGCAGCGGCCAGCGATCCGCCAGGGCAGGGAGCATCTCCAGGGTTGCCCGGTTGTCAGCCTTGTCCTCCGGGGAGGCATCAGGGCGATGATTGACCACCACCATAACGAGAAATCTCCGGAGCAACTCAGGAGGGTTGCCTGCCAGGGATTCCAGGGTCGCAGGGAGGTTGCGGCTTTCTGCCAGGGAAGGGATGGCCACCACACCGGAAAATCCGGAACTGCTGATGTTTGCTATGGACCAGGGTGCCCCGAGTGCTCGTTGGCCGAGATATGCTTCCAGCCGTTTCTTATCCGGCATGATGAACAAAAGACCGGGTTTTCAGGATCGTCATAGCCTGAGCGAAAGGATCGCCTTCTCCGTCAAGCCAGAGTATGGCCGCACCGTTTCGTTCCATTTTGCGGAACCAGGTGTCCTGGCGCTTGGCAAAGTCGTGAATGGCGCTGTTCAGCCTCTGGTACATGTCGTTGCGGTTCATCTCTCTGCGCAGATGCAGTGCGATGAAGCGATACTCAAGTCCGAAATAATCAAGCCGCTCCCACGAAACGCCTGAATCACGGAGCTGCTGGACCTCTTCGATCATGCCGCCGGCCAATCGCTCCTTCAGCCGGGCGGTTATCCGTTTCCTCAGCGTTGCCCGATCCCATCTGATGCCGAAGATCAACGGTCTGATCTCCGGTAGCGGTTCCGGCAGGTGCTCGTTCTGGTATTCGCCGATTTCGATGGCCCGGACCAGTCGCTCCCGCTCCAGCAGATCAGTTGTATTGTGAGTCGAGGCTACCGCCCGCAACAGCCGCTCCCTGAGGGTCTCAAGGGGTAATCCGGCAAGCTCTCTGCGCAGGGAAAGGTTTTCAGGCACTTCAACGAGCCGGTACCCTTTGATGATCGACTCGATGTACAGCCCGGTGCCGCCGACCAGAATCGGCAGATGCCCCCTCTGGATGATATCTTCCCATGCCTTCAGGCACTCCCGCTGAAAAGGGAACAGGCTGAACTCTTCGGAAGGGTCTCGAATGTCGATGAGATGATACGGTACTTCGCCGTACTCGGAGAGGTCCTTGCCGGTACCGATGTCCATGCAGCGGAATACCTGGCGTGAGTCGGCGGAGATGATCTCGCCCCGGATCTGACGGGCAAGCTGAACGCCAAGAGTCGTCTTTCCGGAAGCTGTCGGACCGAGGACGACAAGGAGATTTATCGGCAGAGTGTCGGGATTCATGGCGGTCATTGATTATTCACAACGTGGAGTTCAGAAACTTATATATTTCTGGATCATGGTCAGTCTGTCGAAGAAGATCAGGACGCCGATGATAAAGAGGGAAAGACCGGTGATGATCTCGAACAGGCGGATATATTTTCTGAAGCGATTGAAAAGTGTGAGGAAGCGGTGAGTTGCCAGAGCGGAGAGGAAAAAGGGTATTCCGAGGCCGAGCGAATAGACGAGAAGGAGAAGGATGCCGCGGTATACCGTGCTTTCGGTTGCGGCCACCATCAGTATCGAGGCGAGAATCGGCCCGATGCAGGGGGTCCAGCCGGCGGCGAAGGTTATTCCGATCAGGACACTGCCGAAATAGCCGGCGGGCTTGTGGCGGATATTGATCCTTTTATCCCCGAGAAGGAGACCGATCGGCAGGATCCCGCTGACATGGAGCCCGAAGAGCATGATGAGCACAGCCCCGATTTTCCGCATGATGGTCATGTGTTCACGAAGAAAACTGCCGGCAAAGGTCGCGGAAGCGCCGAGAAGGACAAAGACGAGCGTGAACCCGGTTATGAAAAGAAGGGAGTGGATTATAGTCCGCTGGCGTACAAGGTGAGTGGGGTGTTCAGCCTGAAGATCGGCAAAGGTGAGGCCGGTGAGATAGGTCAGAAATGAAGGGACCAGCGGCAGAACGCACGGGGAGAGGAAGGAGAGGATGCCGGCTGCAAAAGCGCCGAGAAGTGATATGTCGGGAGCGGAACCCATTAGTTCTTCAGCAGTTCATCCATGTAGGAGATGACTTCCGGTGCGCTCCAGTCCATTCCGCCGACAATCTTCTTCCTGATGATCCCCTGCCTGTCGACGATGAAGGTTTCCGGTACCCCTGTTGTGCCGTAAAGCTGCGAGATCTTTCCTTCTGTGTCAAGGTAAGTCGGCAGACCATTATTCCCCTTGAAGAATTTCTGGACGGCATCCTTGCCCCCCTCGTCGATAGAGATGGCAAGCATCCTGAAAGCTTTACCCGCCATAGCACTGTTCAGCTTTATCATGGACGGGATCTCTTCCTTGCACGGAGGGCACCAGGTGGCCCAGAAGTTCACCAGTACGACTGAGCCCTTAAGGCTGGCGAGGTTCACATCCTTCCCTTCCAGGTCCTTGACCGTGAAGTCCGGAGCAGCAGCTCCTTCGACAGCTTTCGAGAGCGCTGCAGGAGCTCCTTTGCCGCCACCCTTTTCTTTGCTGCAGGCGGGCAGGATGGCCAGAGTTATCAGGACTGCGAGGAGAATCAGCTTCTTCATCAATCTATCGCTCCCTTGTGACCACGTAGTCGGCAAGCTTGAAAAGAGCGGCTCGGACAGGTGAGTCTTCGAATATCTCAAGATGTGCTTTGGCAGAGGCGACATACCCTCGTGCCTTTTCTACGGAATACTCTATGCCGCCGAACTGTTTTACAATGTCAAAGACGATGTCAAAGTCCTCGGGACCCAGGGTCTCTTTGACGACAATCTCGCTTATGATCTCCTTGTCTTCGTAGGAGCATCTCTTCAGTGACTCTATCAGCGGCAGGGTGATCTTCCCCTCTTCAAGGTCGTGGCCGATGCTCTTGCCGAACTCTTTCTCGTCAGCCACGTAGTCAAGGGTGTCATCCATGAGCTGGAAGGCTATGCCGAGATCCATCCCGAACGCTGAGAGTGCAGCTTCCTGTTCCGGTGAGACTCCGCCGATTATCGCACCTGCCTGGCAGGCTGCAGAGAGCAGCACTGCTGTTTTGCAGACAACAACATCGATGTAGCGCTCTTCGGTGATATCGACATCGCTCGTACAGACCAGCTGCATGACCTCGCCTTCGGCGATACGGGTAGTCGCATTGGAAAGTACGCGCAGGACGTTGAGATCGCCGTCCGCAACCATAAGTGAAAATGATTTGGAAAAGAGAAAATCACCGACCAGAACGGATGCTTCATTTCCCCAGAGAGTGTTTGCAGAGGCGAGTCCGCGGCGCATGTTCGCACTGTCGACCACGTCGTCATGAAGGAGAGTGGCGGTATGGATGAACTCGACGACGCTGGCAAGCGGTACGTGACGACCGCCAGCATACCCGCAGAGTTTCGCTGCAAGCAGCAGAAGAGCAGGACGAATCCGTTTGCCGCCGCTTGACAGGACATACTCACCAACTTTCCTGATCAGGGGAACATTCGATTCGAGATCTTTCCTGAACTGCTTTTCGACGTTTTTCAGATCATCGCCGATGAGGGCGAGCACTGAATCCATTCCATAACCTCGCATGTTTTGGGCAATACTAGCTAATGGGTATGGTGTTGTCAAAGCATTTCTGGGCGTAAAACTATTGCCTTGAAGCATGGTTTCAGGCTAATTTCAGGAATGACTTCTGCCCTGACGTATGAAACCCTTGCAAATTATCGTGCATTTCTGGAACGGGTCGATACACTCTGCGCTGAGATAGTCGCTGAATTCTCAGAGGAGATCGCCTGTAGAGCCGGTTGCAGCGGCTGCTGCCGGCATTTGACCCTCCTCCCGGTCGAGGCGGCGAATCTGGCAGAAGCTGTCGCTCAGCTGTCACCGGAGATACAGGATATACTTGCCGGGCGGATCGATTGGCCGGAAGATTCCCCCTGTCCTCTTCTTCTGGACGACTGTTGTCTCGTCTACAGCGCGAGACCGGTTATCTGTCGCACCCACGGGTTTCCTCTCCTGACCGACGTGAAAGGGGAGAAAAAGGTGGATTTCTGTGAAGAGAACTTTCGTGGGGTCACTTCGCTTCCCGGCAACCGGGTGATCGACCTTGAAGCGTTGAACCGGGCGCTGATAGCGATAAACGGGAAATTTGAGGCTGATCTCCCCGGAGCAGACTTCAGCAAAAAAAGATACAGCCTTGCCGGGATAATCCGGTTAGCACTAAGGTCACAAAAGGATACCAGATGAACTTGTTGAACACGATCCTGTCTGCCAACAGCAGATTCGTACATCCCGGCGCATTTCCGCCGCTCCCGAAAAACCCGAAAAAGCAGTGTGCTATCTTTACCTGCATGGATACCAGGCTGGTCGATTTTCTGGAGCCGGCGATGGGGATAAAGCGCGGTGATGCCAAGGTGATAAAAAATGCCGGGAACACCCTTGTGGACCCTCTTCACGGAGGGGTCATCAGGAGCCTGGTCGCTGCGATCTTTATGCTCGGTGTTGACGAGATCTTCGTGATCGGCCATGAAGACTGCGGCATGGCGTCGGTAGATCCGGAACAGCTGAAGTCTGACATGCTCGCCCGCGGCGTCTCTGCTGAATCTATCGAGAGGCACGTGCCCGACCTTGCGCAGTGGATAGGTGCTTTCGGCTGTCCGCATGAAAATGTCGAGGATGTCGTGGGGAAGATCCGCTCGAACCCGCTGATCCCGGCTGATGTCCCTGTCCACGGACTTATCTTCTGTCCGAATGACGGACGTCTCGATGTCGTAGTGAATGGTTACGAAGCAGAGCAGTTCAAGTTGTCCGGAGGAGCATGATGAAGGTTGCAGTGAACGGTGTCTCTCTACATTATGAAGATGAGGGGGCAGGTACCCCGCTCCTCCTTATTCACGGGTTTCCTCTCGCTTCGAATATCTGGAAGCGTCAGATAGAGGGACTTAAAAAGGATTTCAGGGTCATAGCTCCGGACCTGAGAGGTTTCGGGCGGAGCGAGGCCCCTTCAGCTGGATATTCCATGGACAGCTACTCTGATGATGTTGCCGGACTGATGGATCATCTCGGCTTGAGGAGTGCTGTCGTTTGCGGTATGTCGATGGGTGGATACGTGCTGTTGAATCTCCTCGACCGTTACCGTGAGCGGATAAAAGGGGCATGCTTCATGGTGACGCGGTGCGGAGCGGATGATGCGGACGGGAAGGCACGGCGCACTGCTCTGGCAGAGGAGGTCATGCGGTCCGGGGTGGATGTCGCGGCTGAGGCATTCGCACGGATACTGTTTGCGCCGGGGGCAGTCGAAAGAACTCCGGAAATAGCAGCGGAAATTGCTGATCTCATGCTCGGGATGAATAGGGATGGACTTGCCGGCGGACTTGTGGCGATGCGGGAGAGACCGGATTACTGCGGCAGGCTTTCCGGATTCAGGCTGCCGGCACTGGTGATCGGCGGGGCGCAGGATCAGGCCATCCCGGTCGAAGAGAGCCGGATCCTTGCCAGACTGCTTCCAGATGCCTCTCTGGTTATAATCCCGGATTCCGGGCATATGGTCATGATGGAGCAGCCGGAAGCCGTAAACAGTGCCCTGGCTGGTTTCTTACGCACTTTCTGAAGCGGTCTGGATCGTCGGGCTTTTTTTCAGAAAAACGACAAGTGCTCCATCCCCTCCGAACTGACGGGGGGCGGAAAAGAATTCGATGACCATGGCAGCGCCGCTGCCCCGGAGCCACTTTTCAGTGGCTATTTTCAGCACCGGTTCCTCAGGAGAGTGATTGCCTCTGCCGGTGATGACGAGAACCGCCTGCTGACCT
The DNA here is from genome assembly GCA_009886125.1 of Geobacter sp. Taxonomy (GTDB): domain Bacteria; phylum Desulfobacterota; class Desulfuromonadia; order Geobacterales; family DSM-12255; genus VEOV01. Next base: position 41,110 of record VFJK01000018.1, read on the forward strand.
CTTCTGTATGCTCCTTTTAAGAAAGTCTCCAGAGCATGAATCGCTTCGTCCCGAGTAAGCCCGTGCAGGTCCAGTTCATAATCGAGGCGGATCGTCCCGCGTCTGAGTTGCTTGATCCGGCTTATTGAACTGGGTTTTGCCGGGGTGGAATCTTCCGGGACAGCATCATGGAACCTGACATCGAGCTTGAGATTGCTGATCGTCTCAAGGAAGAGCTTCTGTTCACTCTCCTCGATCTTCCGTACAACTGCTTTCTGAGGGGTGAACGGCTGTTCAGCAGATTGAACAAGAGGTTTTGAGCCGAATCTCTCCACACCGTTCATTGCAAAAAGAAAAAGCTCCATATCATCCGGTTCCGACTGTTTGGCCGGGGCGGTTTTCTGCGCTTTGACAGCAGCAGGTTCAGGAGACACGGATCTTACCCCTTTGAGAGCTGAAAAAGGGGCCGATGCAAACTCCTTCGGTTTTGGCGGTGTATTCTTTGGTTTCTTCATGCCCTTTAGATATCACGTTTTACGGACAATTTCATTGACAATTGTGCAGGCGTTCCTTTATGCTCCGGGTTAATTAAATAGCCGTCTTATCTAGAGTGGTGGAGGGAAAGGCCCTGCGAAACCACAGCAACCGGTCTCTGAAAGGGGACGCCAGGTGCTAAATCCTGCCCGTTGGGCACAGATGAGATGGGAGCTTCGAGCGTTCATCTCAGCCCCTTCTCATTAACCAGAAGGGGCTTTATTTTTATGTCGGTAGGTATTGTACAGGAACAGACCGTTACGCTGAATGTCGATCTCAGACTGGAGAGCGGCCGGATACTCGGCCCGATAACCCAGGTGTATGAATCGTACGGGACGCTGAACGCTGACGCGTCCAATGCGATCCTGGTAGCTCATGCCTGGACAGGCAGTGCGCATCTTGCCGGCCGGAGTTTTGAAGGGGACACGAAAGTCGGCTGGTGGGATGCCATCGTCGGTCCGGGTAAGCTTCTTGATACCGACCGCTACTTTGTCATCTGTCCGAATGTCATCGGCTCCTGCTACGGTTCTACCGGGCCGGCATCAATCAATCCAAAGACCGGCAAGCGCTACAATCTTACCTTTCCGGTCATAACCGTGCGTGACATGGTCCGTGCCCAGGCACTTCTCCTCGACCATCTCGGGATTAACAAGCTGGTCACCGTGCTTGGCGGCAGCATGGGCGGGATGCAGGCACTGGAGTGGGGGACGCAGTTCCCGGACCGGGTCGCGTCGATCATCGCCCTGGCAACCACAGCGGCACCTTCGCCGCAGGCGATAAGTCTGAATGCGATTGCCCGCTGGGCGATATTCAACGATCCTGACTGGAAGAAGGGCGAGTATCGCAAAAACCCGAAGGACGGACTTGCGCTTGCCAGGGGCATAGGGCACATCACCTTTCTTTCGGATGAGTCGATGCAGTCCAAGTTCGGTCGCAGGTACTCTGCGAAAGACGGGTTTTTCGATTTTTTCGGGAAATTCGAAGTCGAGCGCTATCTGAACTATAACGGCTACAACTTTGTCGACCGGTTTGATACGAACTCTTTCCTCTATCTGGCAAAAGCGCTCGACCTCTATGATGTCTCTCTCGGGTACGAATCGCTCCATGAAGCACTCGATCAGATCCGCTGTCCGGTGCAGCTCTTTGCCTTCAGTTCTGACTGGCTTTATCCTCCGTACCAGACCGAAATCATGGCTACTGTGCTCAAAGAGCTGGGGAAGGAGGTGGAGTATCACCTCATTTCATCACCTTACGGACATGATGCGTTCCTGCTCGAACACGAGACCTTTGCCCCACAGTTAAGCGGATTTCTCGAAAAGGTCCAACCGCCCGGCAGACAGAAGCTCTGATCGATGTGACATGTCTATGACAACGAGAATTTGCCGGATCTTATTACTGCTTTGCTTCATCCTCTCTTTTTCCTGCCCGTGCCATTCAGCGGCAGCGTCTTCAGATGGAGGGGATATCCTTGGCCTCTGGGAGGTTGAGGAGGGGGACGGCAGGATCGAGATATTCCGTTGCGGGAATAAATTCTGCGGCAGGTTAGCATGGATCAAGGAGCCGAACTATCCGCTCGATGACAAGGGCGGTATGGGAGGTAAGCCCCTTCTTGACCGGGAGAACCCGAAAAAGGAGCTTAAGGGGCGTCAACAGCTCGGACTTGTGCTCATGGAGGGGTATACATTTCGAGGTGACAATCTTTGGGATGATGGAACTATCTACAACACTGAGAACGGCAGGACCTACAAAAGCACTCTTTCCCTGAAGAGCCGGGACCTGCTGAAGCTGAGAGCCTACTTCGGGATTTCGCTCCTTGGGGGCTCCACAATCTGGAAGAGAGTGAACTGACTTTGACTACCAGGGTAATTTGTGAGATAAATCTTTTATGCTGAAGCGTCAGACAACCATAAACAGAATATTCAAGCTGAGCGGGATAGGGCTTCATACCGGAAAACAGGTGAATCTGGAATTCCTCCCCCGGCGCGAATTCGGCATCGCCTTCTGCATCGGCGGCACCATCATCCCTGCCCGCTTTGACATGGTGGCGGATACGCGGCTCTCTACGCAGATAGCTTCTGACGGGAACAGCGTGTCGACAATCGAGCATCTTATGGCAGCCTGTTACTTTGCCGGGATCACGAATCTTCTGGTCTATATCGACGGTCCGGAAGTGCCGATTATGGACGGCTCTGCGTGGGAGTTCTATCATGAGATGTGGCGGGCCGGTGTCTACGAGTTTCCTGAGACGGGAGTCTACCTGAAGGTCATGAAACCGGTCGAGGTACGGCATAATGATGCCTGGATAAAGGTCAAACCGCTGAACACGCTGGATATAACCGTCTCGATCGACTTTCGCCCGCCGGTGGGGAAACAGAAAAAACGGGTCATGGATGTCGAGAACGCCTTCTCCATAATCAATTCGAGGACATTCGTCCTTCAGGAGGAGATAGACGCAATAAAGAAGGCCGGGCTTGCAAAGGGGGGGTCACTCGACAACGCTGTTGTCATCGGTGACGATGATATCATCAACCCTCACGGGCTGAGATACGGCAAGGAACTGGTGAACCACAAGATCCTCGATCTGATCGGTGATCTCTATTCATCCGGTTACCGGGTTCTCGGAAAGATCGAGGGGAGCAGAACCGGTCATCATCTGAACAATCTTCTGTTGCAGGAGATCTTCTCCTCTCCTGACAACTATGCTATCTACTAACCTGCTGCACCGTTGTTCGGCGGCGGTGCAGACAACCTTCCACAGAGTTCGTTGAAAGCTTTCCCCCCGAGCTTGAGTTCGACCGGCTTCCCGTTATCCTGAAAACCTATAGTCACAATACCTCCCAGAAATTGGTTCTCCATCTCAGCAAAAAGTACTTTTTCAGGATCGATAAGCAGGTTGCCCGACTGGATGAAACCTCTCCCTTTCAGCTCTTCTACCATTAACTCCTGCTCACTTTTTGTCATTTTCTTGAAAAGCTGTTTTCTCACTGACGATCCACCGAACCAGATATCGATCATCCGGCTGGTGTCGGTTACCAGCGGATTTTCTGCAGGCGTCGTGAGCTGCGCAGCAATGACGTGGTTTATATTTATGAATCTGTTCATATACGCTCCATTATGAATCAGTATGCGAATGATCCGGCAGGGTCAGTTTCAGAACTCTGCGTGGCGCGGAGTCCTCGGGAACGGGATGACATCCCTGATGTTCTCCATGCCGGTAAGGTACATTATTAGTCGCTCAAATCCAAGTCCGAATCCTGCATGAGGAGTCGAGCCCCAGCGGCGGGAGTCCAGATACCACCAGAGAGCTTTTGTATCAACTCCGGAATCATTCATCTTCAGGGTCAACAGGTCAAGCCGTTCTTCTCTCTGGCTCCCCCCTATGATCTCGCCGACTTTCGGGACAAGCAGATCCATTGCAGCAACTGTCCTGTTGTCATCGTTCTGGCGCATGTAGAATGCCTTGATCTCTTTCGGGTAGTTGGTCAGGAAGACCGGACCCTGCACGATCTGTTCAGTTATGTAACGCTCGTGTTCCGACTGCAGGTCGAGTCCCCAGGAGACCGGAAACTGGAATGGAACCGGCGCTTTCTCAAGATACCTGATCGCTTCGGAGTACTCCATCATCTCGAAAGGAGAGTCTGCCACCTTTCTGACCCGTTCGAGCAGACCCTTTTCAATCTGGCTGTCGAAAAAAGCCATATCCTCGGCGCAGTTTTCGAGGACGTGCCTGCAGAGATAGCGGAAGAACTCTTCTGCCAGCCGGGCATCGTCAATCAGGTCTGCAAAGGCCATCTCCGGTTCTATCATCCAGAACTCGGAAGCGTGCCTTGTCGTGTTCGAGTTCTCAGCGCGGAATGTCGGGCCGAAGGTGTAGATGTCCCGGAACGCCTGGGCAAACAGCTCGCCTTCGAGCTGGCCGCTGACCGTGAGGCTCGCCGGCTGAGCGAAGAAGTCGCTGCTGAAATCGACTGCACCATCAATAACCGGCGGTACAAGCGGGTCGAGAGTCGTCACCCGGAACATCTCGCCGGCGCCTTCACAGTCGCTTGCCGTTATGATCGGGGTATGGACATACAGAAAGCGGCGCTCTTCGAAGAAACGATGGACTGCATGGGCAAGAGACGAGCGGAGCCTGAAAACTGCCCCGAACGTGTTGCTGCGGGGACGGAGATGAGCGATTGTCCGGAGATACTCAAACGTGTGGCGTTTTTTCTGGAGCGGATAGCTCTCATCGGCAGAGCCGACGACTTCGACGTTGTCAGCGGCAAGCTCTACCGGTTGTCCCTGCGCCGGCGATTCCCGCAAGGTGCCGGTTATGGTGACCGCGCTTCCGGTGGCGATACGGCAGATCCCGGCAAATCCGGGCAGGGAACTCTCGGCAACTACCTGCAACGGGGCGAGAGTCGATCCGTCGGAGAGAGCAATAAAAGCGACATCTTTACCCGCCCTGAGCGTTCTGACCCAGCCGCTGACCTTGACCGGTCCGGAGCTCCCTTTCGACTTTAATAGATCAGCCACTCTTATGCGTGGCATAGCAGCTCCCTTCCGGTTGTTTTCAGCACTCTGTTGACCTGTTCCTTTCTCTCGGTTATATTCCGGTGTATGAAAGTCATTATCGTCGCAGTTCTCCTGGTCCTCCAGACGGCTTCAGCCTGCCTGGCCGCGTTCTACTCGAATAAATTCGGTGGTGTCGGCATTGACGGGGCCCCCTGGGCTGACGGCAGAATAGTCGTAAAGCAGCTGGTCGCAGGCGGTCCTGCCCAGCTTGCCGGCATAAGGGTCGGTGATGTGATCACCCATATTGACGGAAAATCCATTGTGGGGAGCAACTTCAAGCAAGTTGTCGAATTCCGGCTGAGAGGCAGAGCCGGGACGACTGTCCAGATAAAGATCAGACGTCCCGGAGAAATAAAGCCGCACGATTTCAAGATCGTTCGGCGTCAGCTAGCCATCCCGCCCAGGAAATAAACTGTTTCAGCTCCCGCTGCTTTTTGTGATCATCATCACCCCGACACAGACAAGGATTGTCCCTGCCCACCTTAGAGGCGAGACAGTCTCGCCCAGAAAATACTGTGACAGAAAGGCGACAAGTACATAGTTGAGAGCCTGCATCGGAAGTGCGACCGAAAGGTCCTCCCAGGAAAGCACTGCAAGCCAGAGGAAGAAGAATATTGCCAGCATGGCAGTGCCTATCACCAGCTTTGGCGAGGTGAGTGCCTGATACGCAGCAGCGAGGATCCCGCGAAGGTTCATCGCCGAGACATCTCCCATCTCCTTCATCCCCTTGGCCAGAAGGATATCCCCGATCGTGCCGGCAATGACCGCAATCAGCATTATAAAAAACGTTTTAAACATCCTTCACCTCATCGCGGTAGTTGCATAATTGTATGCCCTTCGATCTGATCATATCTCTGACGTTTTGGCTGAGCAGGGCCTCCAGCTCATCTTTCTGCCGGTAACCGGGGAGGTCCGGGCTGTCGGATTCCGACGGATGGAGATATATCTCTGTAGTGCCGTCCTGGAGGTTTTCAAGGGCTTTCAGGAGATATTTTTCCGTGATCCTGCCGGAGCTCAGCAGCCCCTTGACTTCTGCTGCAAAGGAGATTCGTCTCCGTTGCAGCTCAGGCTGGCAGCGTTTTGCGAGGCTCCGGAATATGAAGGCATCGACCGCCTTGCCAGGAGTCCGGGTCGTCGAGATTGAGAGTTCCGGTCCGAGGCGTTCCCGGCTTAACCTGAAGGAGCTGATGCCGTATTTTGGCATCAGGCGGCAGAGTATGTCGAATACTGTCGGATGCATATGGATATTGACATGCCCATCGATATGGGAAAATTGCAGGCCGGTCTCAAGAAACCTGACGATCTGTGCTTCAATTTCCCTTTCGAGCTGTTTCTGCAGCGGCTTCAGGAAGAACATCCGCATCCCGGCGAATACCGGGTCTTCCGGGAAGTTGTCCTGCTGGTCGGTCAATGAGGGAAAACCTTTATGCTTCAAGGCAGCTCGCCCCTGAACGAGGGTCAGATGCAACCCTACCTGAAGAGCCGGATTCTCTCTTGCAAGCGCTACCGCTTCGTCAAAGGCTTCTCCCGTCACCATAAGGGAGGCAGAGGTCAGGATGCCTTCAGTCCATCCTTTGATCACTGCCCTGTTCACAGAGCTGGATACGCCGAAATCATCAGCATTTATTATCAGTTTTTTGCCGGACATATGTGGAGGGGATTATTACTTAGTCAGGACTCAGGACGCAAGAGGAAATGATTCTGTGTGTCTAATCTAATTAGCAAAATTAATTATATTCCATTGACAATGGACCCTTATATCCAGATAATGCCAGTTCATTTTATCATGTGCGGGGGGCCCTTATGAAGCGCATCTTTGTTGTTATTGTTATAGTCCTCGGTTTTGCCGGGATTGCCTTTTCTGCCGGCGGCGTCAAAAAGAAAAAGGTTCTGGAGCAGGACTTCGGGAATGTCATTTTGGATACAAACTCTCTGAAAGCCGGTGTGAACCCAGTTCTTTTCGAGCATTGGGTCCACCGAAAAGCGTTTACCTGTCGGGTCTGTCATGTCGACATCGGCTTTTCAATGAAGGCAAACGAAGGCGGGATCCGGGCAATTGATAATATGAAGGGGTACTACTGCGGTACCTGTCATAACGGGAAATCATCCTTCAACGGTGGAGAAAAGCTCTTTGCTTCCTGTAGCGATAAGTTTAACAAGGAGGACATGAAGCGGTGTCTTCGCTGCCACAGTCAGGAAAAACCGGGCCAGGAGAGGGATGCAAAGCGTGAACAGCGTGAAAAAGCGTTCAGGACTTTTGCCGACACGATGCCGAAAGAGCGGGGCGGAAACGGAATAAACTGGGAGCAGGCGGAAGAGAGCAAAACAATAACGCTTGTCGACTATATAGAGGGGATCTCTACCAAGCGTCCGCCAATGGCGAATCAGAAGGATTTCACCATTGGGGCCAAGGTTGAGGGTGTTCCTGAAATAATATTCTCACATAAGAAGCATACTGTCTGGAACGGCTGCGAACTGTGTCATCCTGATATATTCGTCGGTGTCAAGAAAGGTGTCGAGAAGTACAGCATGATAGACCTCTTCGGCGACAAATACTGCGGAGCATGTCATGGCAAGGTCGCTTTCCCGCAGAGTGACTGCAGAAGGTGTCACACAAAACAGGTACAATGATGCAACTTCTTATCCTGCTGATACTGCTCATATCGGTCACTGACGCGTGCTGTTCGAACTTCAATCTCCCGGCACTTCCGCCGAGAGAGCAGTACGGCACTATCCTTATCGACAGGACTTCAAGCGCTAACGGACAGCAACCGGTAACCTTTTCTCACTGGCTGCATCGGACAAAATTCACCTGCCGAGTCTGCCATGGCGAGCTGGATTTTCAGATGAAGCGGAATGCCACCGAGATCACTGAGCGGGCAAACAGAAGCGGCAAGTTCTGCGGTGCCTGCCATAACGGCAAAATAGCCTTCAGGCATAACGGGAACTGCGACAAGTGTCATAACGGGGATATAGGCTATAGCGATAAGAGATTCGATGATTTCATCCTCAAGAATGCCCTTCCCATGACAATTGCAGGGAACGGCGTGAACTGGGCGACCGGTTTTACAGCAGGAGCAATAAAGCCGGAGACCTATCTCAAGAAAAAATCACAGGATATGAACTTTGAGAAAGAGCTGTTGCTGGAAGCTGAGTTGTCCATCATTCCTCCGGCGATATTTCCTCACAAGGCTCATGCTGCCTGGCTGGATTGTGACAACTGCCATCCCGACCTCTTCAATATCAAGAAAAAGGGGACTCATTTTTCAATGACCGAAATTCTGAACGGGAATTACTGCGGTGTCTGCCACATTTCGGTCGCTTTTCCTATGGACGAATGTAAGCGGTGTCACCCCGCAATGAGGGAGTAGCCGTGAAAAAAACTATCCTTAGGCTGCTTATTGCCCTTTCTGTTCTCAGCGGTGTCTTTGCCGGGCCGACATCACTTCTGAGCGGCGCCTATGCTGCTGACGAGTCATGGAAATCCGAATTTGAGAAAGTCTGCGGACAGACCGACAATGCGGCTGAGCTGTCGATCGAAGAGCTGAAAAAATCGCTGGAACTGTGTGATGCGCTCAAGACCAGGATCGAGGCGCTAGATGCCACCCCACGGAAGATATACCTGAAGCGGCTTCAGATGTGCCGGAATCTTTTCCAGTTCATGTTGGAGAGCCGGCAGAAAAAGTGACCGGTTGTATCATGCCGGCACGAAGGTGAGCGCCTGACCGTCAGCAGCGAGATCGACCAGGATCCTGCTGCCTTCAACAAATTTCCCCTCCAGAATCATCATCGCCAGCGGATCCTGAACAAGCCGTTGAATCGCTCTCCTGAGCGGCCGTGCCCCGTATATCGGGTCATAGCCCTGTACGGCGATATATTCGCCGGCCCTGTCGGAAAATTCCAGAGTCAGATGTCTTTCCGCTGCTCTTTTCACCAGGTCCTTCAGCTGTATCAAAGCGATCTCCCTGATCTGTGCTATCTCCAGCGGGTGATAGATGACCGTCTCATCGATCCTGTTGAGGAATTCCGGCTTGAAGGTCTCTTTCAAGGCTTCGAGGACCATACTGCGCATCTTTGCATAATCAGTCGTGCCGTACTCTTGGATCAAGTGAGAGCCGACATTGCTGGTCATGATGATGACACAGTTCCTGAAATCGACCGTCCGCCCCTGTCCGTCGGTGAGCCGCCCGTCGTCAAGGACCTGTAGGAGCACGTTGAAAATCTCGGGATGCCCTTTTTCGATCTCGTCAAAAAGAACGATGCTGTATGGCCTTCTCCTGACTGCCTCTGTCAGTTGCCCCCCCTCTTCATAGCCGACGTATCCCGGAGGAGCGCCGATCAGTCGCGATACCGAATGTTTCTCCTGATATTCACTCATGTCAATCCGGACGATCGCCTGGTCATTGTCAAACAGAAGCTCTGCCAGGGCGCGTGCTGTCTCGGTCTTCCCTACGCCTGTCGGACCGAGGAATATGAAAGAGCCTGTCGGGCGATTGGGATCGGATAGTCCGGACCTGGTACGCCGTATGGCATTTGCAACAAGCTTCAAAGCCTCATCCTGCCCGACCACTCTTTTCCTCAGCCGGTCCTCCATCCGTACCAGTTTTTCCGATTCGCTTTCGATCATCCTGTTGACCGGGATACCGGTCCATTTGGCGACAATGGCGGCGATCATCTCGTCATCGACCTCTTCGGGGAGCATCCTCCCCTCCTGGTGACGCTTTAATAGCTCCTGCTGGGCTTCTTCTATCTGCTTCTCTATCAGCGGTATATCCCCGTAGCGGACTTCTGCTGTTTTAGCAAGTTCTCCGCTCCGCTCACTCTTTTTTGCCTCCTCTTTCTTCTCTTCAAGAGATTTCTTGAGGCTGCTGATCCGGTTGTGCAGCTCTTTCTCGCTTTTCCAGAGGACTTTCAGGGATGCGGAACGGCTTTTAAGCTCTTCGAGTTCGTCGGCCAGTTTTTTCATACGCTCTTTCGAATGGCTGTCATATTCCCGGATCAGCGCCTGTCTTTCGATTTCAAGCTGGATGACCCTCCGTTCGAGCTCATCGATTTCCGTCGGCAGCGAGTCGATCTCGATCCGGAGACGGGATGCAGCCTCGTCTATAAGGTCGATCGCCTTATCCGGCAGGAAGCGATCGGTAATATACCTGTCGGAAAGGGTCGCCGCAGCAATGATCGCACTGTCCTTGATCCTGATGCCGTGAAAGTTCTCATATCGCTCCTTGAGGCCGCGAAGAATGGCTATCGTATCCTCAACGCCGGGTTCTCCTGCGTAGACCTGCTGGAAACGGCGCTCAAGCGCCGCATCTTTCTCGATATACTTCCGGTATTCGTTGAGAGTGGTTGCTCCGATACAGTGAAGCTCTCCCCGGGCAAGGGCGGGCTTGAGCATGTTGGAGGCATCCATCGCCCCTTCGGCAGCACCTGCGCCTACCAGTGTATGGAGCTCATCGATAAAAAGAATGATCTCTCCTTCAGACTTCTCGACCTCTTTTATGACAGCTTTCAGTCGCTCCTCAAACTCTCCCCGGTATTTCGCTCCGGCAACCAATGCTCCCATGTCGAGGGCGACCAGGCGCCGGTTTTTGAGTGTTTCCGGGACATCCCCGGCAATGATCCTCCCGGCGAGGCCTTCGACGATAGCGGTCTTGCCGACGCCGGGTTCGCCGATAAGGACCGGATTGTTTTTTGTCCTGCGGGAAAGGACCTGGATCACCCGGCGGATCTCGTCATCTCTCCCGATAACTGGGTCCAGCTTCCCTTTTCGTGCAAGGTCGGTCAGGTCCCGAGCGTATTTATCCAGAGCCTGATATTTTTCTTCAGGATTCTGATCGGTTACCCGCTCATTGCCACGGAGGTCTGCCAAAGCCTTGAGCAGCGATTCACGGCTGACCCCGCTCTCTTTCAGTATTCCGGCAGCGACTCCGCTTTTCAGCAGGAGATATCCCATCAGGATATGTTCGGTAGAGATGAACTGATCCTTGAGTGCGTCTGCTTCCCGTTCTGCGTTTTCCAGAAGCCGGTTCGTGTCAGAAGAGAGGTGCGGCTGGCTGCTGCTCCCGCTTACCTGTGAGAGTCTGCCAAGTGACTCTACGACCCTGGCTCGTACAGAAGCCGGATCAGCGCCTATCTTCTGAAGAAGCTGCTTGACAAGCCCCCCCTCCTGGTCAAGCAGGGCCAGCAGTAGATGCTCAGGTTCGATTGCGCCGTTTCTGCTGCGGCTGGCTTCATTGGCAGCTTCAGAGAGAGCTTCCTGGGTCTTTATGGTCATTTTTTCCGGTCTCGGCATGATCCCCTCCAGATAATTACTTCTAAAAGAATAGGTACTGACCCCGGGACTGTCAAGGCAGGTCGCCTAAATAGGCCGCCTGTTCAGTATTTGCACAGCTGTTCATACTTGAACTTTGCAATGATTTGAGGGGGTTAGGAACTATTCCCTTTTTGCTGTTCACTCACCGATCATCTCCATTACTGGCCGTCGCTTTAAAAACACTGTAATACCAGGTGGTTACCTGCCATGAGATCTGGGCACGCATCTGGTAACAAGACAGGTAACAGAGCGGTACAAGGGGGATGCAATGTTACGATATATCTTGATCATGCTTTCAATAACGCTTCTGGCAGGGTGCAGCGAGCTTCAGGTTATTGGAAATTCAGCTATACGGGAGTTGAAGTCCGACGGGATGAGTGTCGAGATGATCTCCTACAATTATCATCAGAAGCTTGCTGCCAAAGAGAGAGTCCTGGGTGTCATGATGGCAAAGGCTGATACCGGGAAAGTCATTACAGACGGGAAACTTCTCAATGATGGAAAGAAGTCCAGAATAGCAAAGTCAAAAAGAGTCAAAGGTTTATGGGAGAAAAACGCGCAGTGATAACAGTATAAGAAGGAGGATCTCATGAAAACATTAATTATAATACTGCTGTCGGCATTAATAGCTGGATGTGGAGATCCTTCTGCCGAGACTACTACTCCACCCAGAACTCAATCCTCTACGCCGAATAACCACACAAGAGGGACTGTATCAATATCATTCGGAAATCTGAGTTCTGCAGTAGTCTGTCATGACACAAGCGGAATCACCTTCTGTAGATATTCCGGACCAATAACTATGCGACACTGAAAAGGAGACGATTAAGGTCAAGTTGCGCAAATATAACTGGTAAAGCTTGATGATTACAGGATGATGTCAAGAGGGCAGGCAGTAACGCATCTCCCGCATAAGGTACACTTTGCGGGAGTTTTGTTTCGGGAGGTTTTTCTGTGCTGGTAATATTCGAAGCCGTAGAGTTTTTCAGGGCAGGCAGCGATGCAGCGGCCGCAGCCGCTGCATCGCTCCGGTTCGGTTATCAGAGGTGGTGTGTGTAGCAGGGTTATCTCTTCTTCCCCCATAACGGGAGCTCCTGCTGTTTCCAGGTGGTCCGCAGGTCAAGCGGAAGCGGGAGGTATTGCGGGCATGAAGCAATCAAGGCTACGGACTGCTGCTTGCACTTTCTCCTGCAGGTCCTGCAGAGCTTGTTTATCTCTTCTTTTACTTTCATAGGTGCATTTTCTGCCTAGAGTTTTTTTACCCATCCGAATCTGTCCGGAATGCTTCCCGTCTGGATCCCGGTCAGAGTGTCATAGAGTTTTTGTGTAAGGTTCCCTACTCCGCCGTTACCTATCTGACAGTTCTCGTCCTTGAAGCAGAGTGCCCCTACAGGGGTTATGACCGCAGCAGTACCGCTTCCGAATGCTTCTGTGATACTCCCGCTTCTGATATCGGCCAGAATCGTAGCAATATCTGTCTTCCGCTCATCGACAGTGAAACCGAGGTCTGACGCGAGGCTGAGGACCGAGTTGCGGGTGATGCCGTTCAGGATCGATCCATCCAGGGGTGCGGTCACGATTCTGTTTCCGTAGGCGAAGAACATATTCATGGCGCCGACCTCTTCTATGTAGCGCCGCTCGACGCCGTCAAGCCAGAGGACCTGATCGAAACCTTTTTTTTTCGCCTCAAGACCGGCTTTCAGGGAGCTGGCGTAGTTGCCGCCGGTTTTTGCCTCTCCGGTCCCACCCGGAACAGCGCGGACATATTTGTCCTCGACCATTATTTTTACAGGATTGAATCCCCCTGCATAATAGGCTCCGACCGGCGAAAGGATTACGTAGAAGTAGAAATGGTCGGAAGGTTTTACGCCAAGCACAGGTTCGACAGCTATCATCGTCGGACGGATATAGAGTGACGTCCCTGCCGACGATGGTATCCAGTCGCGTTCCAGCCGTACCAGCTCTTCAATGCCGCTCAGGAAGAGCTCTTCAGGCACTTCAGGCATACAGATCCTGTCTGCTGAAAGGTTAAACCTGCGGGCATTCATCTCAGGGCGGAAAAGAGCGATTGTCCCGTCTTTCCACTTGTATGCCTTCAGCCCTTCGAATATTTCCTGTGCATAGTGGAGCACCAGGCAAGCCGGATCGAGCGAAAAAGGTGCATACGGTTCGATCCTTGCGTCGACCCATCCCTGTCCGGACTTCCATTCGGCAATGAACATCCTGTCGGTGAAAATCTTGCCGAATCCGAGTTGGGTCTCGTCAGTATACTTCTGTTTTCTACTTTCCTCGGGGAGAGGGAGAACTCTGATATTCATTGCAAAAACCTCCATGCTCTGCATGCAAACCGTATCGAAGATTTAGCATATAATTGACGTACAGGGCAAGCATTTCGGCAAATTTCTAACCTGCTTGACAGGAAGGGTGTTAGGACGTAATCTATCACGGTTGAATATTATTATCCGGAGCCGTCATGAAAAAGATCTGCTGGTTATTTCTTCCGATTTGCCTTCTCTTTGCTCTGTCTGTTTCTGCTGCATCTCTCTTCGCCGGTTATGGGAAACAGCCTTGGGGGATGAGCATGAGCAACGTTACCAAAGCATACCCCAAAGGGAAGGTAGCAAAGCTCGGGACACAGGATATATACAAGCAGCTGAATCCTTCGAAAGAGATCAGGCAGCGTACCTTTGCTTTTGCGGCAAACAAGCTTGTAGCTGTTTCAGTTTCAATGGACCCTGAGTATGTCAAGAAGAACGGGGTTGAAAAACTGCTTGCCAAGCAGAGCAAACTTTACGGCGAAGGAGTTATCGATCGCACCGGTGCCCCGCATATGGTCACCTACCGATGGCAGGATCAGGCAACACGTATTACCTTTACGTATGCCCCGAAACGGCCGGAGATGACGATTATGATGTACGAGAAAAAATAATCCAACCCCTTGAAACTTAAGAAAAGCGGTGTTATATTGTTAGCACTCCAGTAGATGGAGTGCTAATTTTTTTGGCGTATGTACGGAGGCACTACCGCAATGACCATGAATCTGCCGATTGTAGCTGACAGCTTCACCCTGTATCTTTCCGAGATCCGCAGGTTTCCGCTCCTTGATCTGGAAGAGGAGAAGAGGCTCGCAATAAGTTTTTTTGAAGAGAATGACATCAAGGCAGCTCATCTGCTGATAACCTCGAACCTCCGATTTGTGGTCAAGGTCTGCTCCGAATACCGCTCTTACGGCATGAAGATGCTCGATCTGATCCAGGAGGGGAATATCGGTCTGATGATGGCGGTACGCAAGTTCAACCCGTACAAGGGTATCAGGCTTATCTCTTATGCAGTGTGGTGGATCCGGGCGTACGTACAGAACTTCATCGTCTCCAACTGGAGCCTTCTCAAGATCGGTACAACCCAGGCTCAGAAAAAGCTGTTTTTCAAGTTGAACCAGGCTAAGAGCGCCATCAAGAGTGTGCTCGGACACGACAACCTCCAGGAAGCAGCGATTGCTCTTGATGTCAAGGAGTCCGAAGCCAGAGAGATGGATCAGCGGATGAGGGGCGAGTACTCACTGGATGCGGAGCTGGAGGCAGGAAGCGGCCTTACCATGCTTGATTCTCTGCCTGACGAGCGTCGGAGCCAGGAGGAGCTGCTTTCCGACCATCAGGAGGCGGCTATCCTTCAGAAAGAGATCGCAACGGCGATGGAGAAGCTCAATGAGAAGGAGCGCTACATCATCGAGCACCGTGTTGCGGCAGAAGAGCCGGAGACCCTTCAGGCAATTGCCGAGCATTTTGCCATCTCAAGAGAGAGGGTGCGTCAGATCGAGGAGGGGGCACGCAAGAAGTTGCGAAATCTCCTGACCCCTTTAGTCCTTGATGCTGTCGCAGCCTGAAAAGCACACATACTGACTAAAGTGGGGAGAGAGATCTCCCCGCTTTTTTTTTTGAGGTTATTGCATGTTGAAAACTGATCAGCAGGAGCGATATGCCAGGCATCTGATACTTGAGGATGTCGGCGAAGAGGGGCAGCAGAAGCTTATTGACGGGAGTGTCCTCGTGATCGGGGCTGGTGGACTCGGCTCGCCGGCCCTGTTTTATCTTGTTGCAGCAGGGGTGGGGAGAGTCGGAGTCGCAGACAGTGACCGGGTCGAACTCTCAAACCTGCAGCGGCAGGTACTCCACAAAACAGAAAATATAGGAACCCTCAAGGTCGAATCGGCAGCAGCAGTGTTGTCGCAGCTGAACCCGGAAGTGGATCTGGTCACGTACTCTTCACGGGTTGACCGGGCTAACATCGAAGGACTCATCAGAGAATACGATTTTGTCATAGATGCAACTGACAACTTCGAATCAAAATTTCTCATAAACGATGCCTGCGTGTCAAAGGGGACTCCTTACTCTCATGGCGGGATCCTCAGGTTCAGAGGGCAGACGATAACAGTCATTCCGGGGCAGTCGCCCTGTTATCGCTGCATCTTTCCGGAAGCGCTTGAGGGTGAAGATGCCATCGCCTGCTCAAAGGCCGGTGTTCTCGGGGTTCTCCCCGGAGTGATCGGCACTCTGCAGGCTACTGAAGCGATAAAGTTTCTTCTCGGAGTAGGGGAACTGTTGACAGGAAGACTGCTGACCTATGATTCCGCTTCCATGAAGTTCAGGGAGGTCGCAGTCAGGAAGAATCCGGCCTGCCCGGTCTGTGGGGAGCCGCATGTGTAAGCCTGGCGGGAGCGCGGCTTACGCTGCATGCCTACGTTTCTGGATTTCAAGTCAGGTCAATTAAGCGTCACAGGTCTTCCGGCTCAGCAGATTCCAGCATTATGCCAGCGGAGAACTGCGACATTCCGCTTCAGACGCACCCCCGCCAGGCTTACGTAGTTACAGAATCCCGTAAAGCATCTTAAGCCCTGTTGCGATGAGAAGGAAGGCAAAGCCTTTTTTCAGCTTCGATACCGGCAGATAGTGAGCCAGTTTTGCACCGAACGGAGCTGTCAGGTAGCTGGTTACGGCGATCCCGGCAAGTGCCGGAAGATAGATATAGCCGAGACAGTTCGGCGGCAGACCGGGAGCATGCAGACCGTTTGCCACATAGCCGATTGCTCCTGAAAGAGCAATCGGGAAGCCGATCGCTGCTGATGTGCCGATTGCAACTCGAGCATGAAGGTTGCACCAGACAAGAAAAGGGACAGACATGCTCCCGCCGCCGATTCCGACCAGGCTGGAGATGCAGCCTATGAAGGTCCCGGTTCCGAAAAGGCCTGCTCTTCCCGGCACCTGTCGGGACGCTTTTGGCGCACTGTCTGAAAGCATCTGCCAGGCGACAAAGAACGTGAAGAGGATGAAAAACCCCTTCAGAAAGTTTCCACTCAAACTTGCCGCAAACCAGGACCCTGAAAATGTCCCGACGAGTATTCCCGGAGTAATCTGCCTTACTATCGGCCAGTTCACCGCCCCTTTCGCATGGTGAGCCCGAAGGCTGGAGATAGAGGTAAAGATTATGGTCGCAAGTGACGTCCCGAGAGCCAGATGCTGGATATGCTCCTGCGGAAGATGCTGCAGCGCAAAGGTGAATGTCAGCATCGGAACGATCACGATCCCTCCGCCGACCCCCAGCAGCCCTGCCAGAAGACCGGCTACAACACCCATGCCGATATAGGTAACCAGTTCAATCATCTTCACTTCTCAATTCAGTGGATTTGAGGCATAATATCCTCCGTTCTCCTGTAACTGCAACCAGATTCAAGCGGAGCATTCATGTCATGGGATCCTGAACAGTACCACAAGTTCAAAGCAGAGCGGCTGGCGCCCTTCAATGACCTGTTCAGCCTTATAAAAATACGTCCGGATATTTCCGTTCTCGATCTTGGCTGCGGAACCGGTGAGCTTGCTCTTGAGCTTTCGAAACGGCTTCCGCAGAGCCGGATCACCGGTGTCGACAGCTCTCCCGAGATGCTGGCAAAAGCGAAAGAGCGCTGTGCTGAGAGGGTAAAATTCATTCAGGGGAGAGTAGAGTCCATCTCCGGCGAGTTTGATCTTCTCTTCTCCCATGCGGTTCTTCATTGGGTGGATGATCATGCTTCGTTGATCCCGCGGTTGTGGCAGCTTGTAAGGCCGGGTGGACAGCTTGCCGTCCAGATCCCCTCCAATCATCGTCATCCCTCGCATACCTGTATCATTGCTGCGGCATCACAGGAACCGTTCAGGACGGCGCTCAAGGGGTGGGTCCGTCATTCGCCGGTCCTGGAGATCGATCAGTACGCCCAGCTGCTGTACAGTTGCGGGGCTGCGGATTTCACGGTCCTGGAGAAGGTCTATCCGACCTGTCTGCCTGAAGCGTCTGCCATTGCAGAGTGGACAAAAGGGACGACACTGGTCCCCTACTTTGAGCGGTTGCCGCAGGACCTTCATGAACCGTTCCTTCAAAAATACCGGGAGCTGTTGACCGAAGCGCTGCCGGCCGGACCGATCCTCTTTACGTTCCGGAGGGTTCTCTTTGCGGCTGTCAAAACTGAGTGAGTACATTGGAAAAATGGAGAAAAGAATCATGACCAGATGGTGCCTGACAATTGTTATCTGTATGCTGGCTCTCTCCTTTTCATCAGCGTCTGCCGAGACCTATACCTGGACGGATGGGCAGGGGACGGTACATTTCACTGAAGATCCGGGGAAAGTCCCTGCAAAGATCCGGAACAAGGCCCGGATTGAGGATGGAGAGGACTCCCCGGCGGAGAAGCCTGTCTCGAAGGAGCCTTCGGCCAGAATTCCTGATACCCCCCCCCATGCTCTCCCTTCAGGTGTTGACAACGGTAACAGAATCTACGCAGGCAAAACCTATGACGAGTGGCAGAAGGATCTTGAGGATCGTGAGACGGCCATGATCGCCGCTCGGAAGCGGATTGACGAGATTGCCGGCATGTTGAACAAGTTTGCTGATAAATGGGATGAACAGAAAAAACTCCTGCTAGAGCATAAGTCGTTGTCGGCACAGTTCAAGGAGATGAAAGCCCAATACTTCCAGCAGGTGGAGATCGCCAGGAAGGCAGGATTGACGGTCAATCTGCAGTAGTGAGCGGTGAAGCGAACAGCCGGGAGTGCAGCGGTGGAGCGAAACGGAAACAGTCTGGTGCCCCCTGGTTGGAGATCGAGATCAGACGCCTCCCCGATAATGAGTGAGCTTGGCCAGACATAAGGGTATCCTGCTCATAGAAGCAGGATGTTGAACTGTCTTATGTGTAAAAACCTCTTGAATAAAAGTGCTGGTGCGGATCATTTTTGCAGCCGCCTTCAGTGCCAGTTTAAACTCCACCCATAATCCGAATACGACAATTACTAATCCGCACAGTGTAATCAATTCCATTTTGAGTTCTCCTGATTTTCTTGAGTCTGATCAGCAACTGATCGCTACAATTGCCGGTAAATGCCTATCACCTTGCCGATTATCGTCAATTCGCCGTCTTCAGGGTGAATTAGGATCGGCTCCATATCCGGGTTCGCCGGTTGCAGGCGAATGTGGTCGTCTTCCTTGTAAAACCATTTGACGGTTGCCTCACCATCGAGCATGGCGACCACTATGTCCTTATTCCCGGCAGTCGTCTGCGGACGAACCAGTGCCAGATCTCCGTCCAGAATGCCGGCGTTGATCATGGAATCACCTCTGATCCTCAGGAAGAAGCAGTCAGCTCCCTTGACTGCCATATGATCAACGGAAAAATATCCCTGAATATCTTCAATGGCCGTGGAGAGTTGACCGGCACGGACAGTACCGACAATCGGCAGGGAGGTTGAACGGCTGTTCGGTGTAGTCAGAGTGATCCCCCGGCTCATGTTGCCCCGTTTGATATACCCCTTACGCTCCAACGCATCGAGATGCTTCATAACCGGCAGGGTGCCGGATACTTTCAGGTGCCCGGCTATTTCCCGCTGGCTGGGAGGATAGCCGTTACTGTCAGCAAAAGCGGTGACGAACTGCAGCACCTGTCGTTGGCGCTGGGTAAGCTCATTTACCGGATTTCGTGAACAGGTAGTCATATGACTACCATAACGGGTTTGCCCGGATACGTCAAGAGATAAGATTGTCATTCAAATAAAAACGGCGACCTCGATTTTCAGGGAGTCGCCGTTTGACTGGCGGCAGATGTATGGCCGCCGGGCAGAATCGTATCCGGTTACTGCTCTTTTCCGTGTTGACAGGCCTGGTTCTACGGTGTATCAAATTCGGATGTTACAGCAGCGTTTCAGACAATATCCGACAGCATGGGGGGATTTCATATGAAAGCGGTTCTGATGGAAGGGTTCGGCGGTGTAGAGGTCATGAAGATCGGGGAGGCTGAAAAGCCTGCGCCCAAAGAGGGGCAGGTGCTGCTGAAGGTGCATGCTACCACGGTCAACCGTCCTGATCTGGTGCAGCGGATGGGGAACTATCCTCCTCCGGCGGGCGATTCCGAGATCCTCGGTCTTGAGGTCTCCGGAGTGATCGAAGAGCTGGGTGCCGGTGTCAGCGGCTGGAAGGTCGGCGACCGGGTCATGACCCTGGTCGGCGGCGGCTCGTATGCCGAGTATGCGGTCGGTTACGCGAGCCATCTTATGCCGATCCCGGCAAGCATGAGCTTCGAGGAAGCGGCCTGCGTCTGCGAGTCGTATATCACGGCATTCCTCAATATATTCATGGTCGGCGGTCTGAAAGACAACAATACGGTCATCATCCACGGCGGCGGCGGCGGGGTCAATATGGCCGGTGTCCAGCTCTGCAAGGCGTTGGTGCCGAATACGAAGATCATCGTCACCTCTGCTCCGGACAAGATCGACCGGGTAAAGGGGATGGGAGTCGATCTGGTGATCAATTTCCGCGAGACGCCCGATTTCACCGAGGTGGTGAAGGAGTTTACCGCTAAAAAAGGGGTCGATGTCATCCTCGATCATGTCGGCGCCAAGTATCTCGCTCCCAACATGAATTCGCTCGGCTACGCCGGGCGGCTCGTGATAATCGGTGTCATGAGCGGGATCAAGGCCGAGCTCAACCTCGCCCTGATGATGGTGAAGCGCCAGCAGATCATCGGCTCGGTGCTCCGCTCCCGTCCGGTCAAGGACAAGGGAGATATTGTTGCCGAGTTCACCAGGACAGCCCTGCCGAAGTTCGCTGACCGGACGATCATTCCGATCATCGAAAAGGTCTTCACGCTTGACGAAGTCGTCGAGGCGCACCGGATGATGGAAGAAGACCGCCATTTCGGGAAAATAGTCATTAAAGTCGCATAAACTTTATTACTCACGCGACGACGCGACGAACGCGACGAAAGGCTTTTAAACAAAACATCGGTTCAGGATTTTAAGCGTTGCGTCGTTGCGTTCGTCGCTTAGAAGCGCCTACTTTTGGTGCGTGAAACCGCTTTTTCGGAATAATAGATTTTACTACAGGAGAAATAACAATGTCAGACAGCAAGAAACCGGAGATAACCTTCAAATATATCTTCAACTATGCCTACAACCCGGTCTATGTGAACGGAGCCCATGGCGGGCTCTCCCCGCGCGGGGAGCTGGTGATGAATTTCTATCTGGAGCGTCCGCCGCTGCCGGAAGAGATACGGCACGAGATCAATCCAAATGGTACGATCGGTGCGGTGACTTCGGAAGAGCCGCATAATCTGGGCACCAGCATGGTCCGCTACATCGACACCGGGGTGCTCCTTAATTATGAATCAGCCCGGAACATCCACTTCTGGATCGGTGAGAGGCTGAAGGAGATGGAGACAATAGAGAAAGCGAAGGCTGCAATGAACTCTGTAGAGCAGGGGGGCGTACTGACCCACTGATTCCGATTCCAGGTCAAGGCGCTCTCTGCGTTGGCTCGTCTTCGGCTCCTTGACAGCTACCTTGATTTGAAATCGAAAAAACCAAATACTTCCCGTTTCATGGACATCCCTCTATTTTCTGTTACAAGAAGATAGAGGGATTGTTGTTTTTCGGGGCATACATTATCAGGATTTCCAAGAGGATGGTATGGGAGAGAGCATTAAACTCCTCTGCGTTGACGATGAGCGGAATGTCCTGCGGGCAATGGAGCGGATATTCATGGATGATGATTATGAGATCCTCACTGCCGCTTCAGGAGAAGAGGGCCTAACGCTTTTTGAGGAAAATCCGGGCATACAGGTGGTGATATCAGACTACCGGATGCCGGGGATGAACGGCGTGGAGTTTCTCCGTCAGGTTTTTGAAACGTATCCGGATACTGTCCGTATCGTCCTTTCGGGCTATGCCGATACCGCGTCTGTCGTAGCTGCCATCAACGAAGGACAGATCTACAAGTTCGTCGCGAAACCGTGGAACGATGAGGAGTTGAGGCAGACGGTTGCCAAAGCGGTCGAGAGTTTTGCCCTGCATCATCAGAACAAGGAGCTGGAAAAAGAGCTTGACGATCTGAAGCGGGAGCTTGCTGCACTCAAGAGCACTCTGGGCAGTCAGGGTCTGTCGAAATGATCGAATACAGCCAGTCGGAAAACAGAATGGTTCTGAAGATAGTCTATTACGGGCCGGCGATGTCCGGCAAGACGACCAACCTGCTGACCTTGCACGAGCTTCTGGCAAAGGATGACCGGGGAGACCTCATGGTCCTTGATACGGTGGACGACCGGACGATTTTTTTCGATCTTCTCCCGTTTTTCCTTGTTGCGCCAAGCGGGCTGAAAATAAAGGTAAAGGTCTACACCGTTCCGGGTCAGGTGAAGCATGATGCAACCAGAAAGGCTGTCCTGCAACGGGCAGACGGAGTTGTATTTGTTGCAGACTCGCAGATGGCAGAGCAGATGAATAATACGACCAGCTTCGAAAATCTCGAGGAGAATCTCTCCCTGGTCGGGATCGATATCGAGAGTGTCCCGCTGGTCATCCAGTTCAACAAGCGCGATCTAGCGGAGATAATCGAATCAGGAGAGATCGAACGGGTCTGGAGCAGTTCCGGAATCCCTGTTCTCTTCAGCTCGGCAATAAAAGGTGATGGAGTGGTGGAGACATTTGCTGCGATCTCAGGCCGTGTTTATGAACATCTTGATGAAAAGTTCAGCCTGACCTCCATCCACGGCCTTTCAAAAGAAGCTTTTGTCAATCAGCTGTGCCGTATCGGTCCTTTCTGATGGAGCGCATGGGATGAACAATCATCGAGAGCAGATAGAGTATCTGGTGGGGCAGGAGCATAATCTCCTGGATCTCTTCCAGAATCCCGAAGTCAGGGGACTTCTGCGTGAAGCCCTGAGTGCCGGAGCGTTTGAGGTGTTGATACAGCTGGAGGACGGCTCGACAATCTGCTCTGAAGGGAGACAAAGCAGCACGTCTGCACAGCGCGAGATCAGACTGCCGCTCTCCCTTGAAGGAGAGAAGATCGGTCATCTTCTGGTCAGGGGGGCAGACGATGATCCGGCTCTAGGCGGGATTGCAGCAATACTCCGTTCAGCACTGACGGTGGTGGTCCATAATAATCTCAAACGGATGATGACCGCTGAAATGCATACATCCCTGGTTACCAGGACATATGATGAACTCCTATCTAAAAATCTTGAACTTTCCGCCTCCGAGGCAAAATTCAGGGAGCTTGCCGAGAGTCTTGAGGTCAAGGTGAAAGAGCGGACAGATGACCTGGGGAGAGCTCATGCCCGGCTGCTGCAGCAGGAGAAGCTCGCTTCGATCGGGCAGCTTGCCGCAGGTGTCGCTCACGAAATAAACAACCCTATCGGTTTTATCAGCAGTAACCTTGCCACTCTCAGGAAGTACGTCAGTCGTCTGTTGGAGATGATCGACTGGTATCAGCAGCAGGCAGTTGCAGCAGGCAGCCAGAATGATTCAGCAGTCCTCAAGGCGAAGGAGCTGAAACTGGAGATGGTCAAGGGCGATGTCTGGGATCTTCTCGATCAGAGCCTTGCCGGTGCGGAACGGGTGACAAAGATAGTTGCCGATCTGAAAGGGGTCTCGCATGTCGATGAAGTGGATGGGGCAGCCTTTGACCTGCGGCTGGAGGTCGAAAGGACTCTGTCGGTGATGAAAGTACAGCTGCCGGATGATGCAACGGTGCTCAGCGACCTTGCCGACACATCCCGTATCGCCGGCAGTGGGGCTCTTTTTTGCCAGGCGCTGGTGAACATGATCCAGAACGCCCTTCAGGCGGTCCCCTCAGCGCTTGTCCTCACGCTCAAGACCTTCTGCGCTCAGGACAGGATCTGTTTTTGCGTTGCTGACAATGGTCCCGGGGTCCCGGCAGAGATCCGGAGCAGGATTTTCGACCCCTTCTTTTCGACCAGGGATGTCGGGTCAGGTACCGGCATGGGTCTGGCAGTTGTCTACGATATTGTGAAAAACTGTGGTGGAAGCATTGCTGTCGGCGATGCTCCGGGGGGCGGAGCTCTGTTTACGCTGGAGTTTCCGATTCCGCCACAAAAGGGGATGTGAGAGATGTCACGCTACGCCAAACTCTTCGGTGCTGCTGGAAAAGGTGAGCAGGAAGACCTTCCCCGGGAGGCGCAAGCAGGGAGCGACCGTAAATTCACGCTTCTTTTTGTCGATGACGAAGAAGGGGTGCTTGCGGCGATGCGGCGGATTTTCAGTGATGAGAATTACGAGATCATCACTGCGGATTCAGCTCTGAAAGCGCTCACGATCATGGAGCGGGAAACGGTCAATCTGATCCTTTCTGATCACCGAATGCCCGGCATGAGCGGTGCCGAGCTGCTCAAGACCGTCAGGGAGCGTTGGCCGGAGACGATCCGGATCATGCTGACCGGCCATGCGGACGTCAATTCCATAATGGGTGCGGTAAAGGACGGGGCGGTCTATAAATTCATCACCAAGCCCTGGAATGACGAAGATCTTCGTCTGACGGTCAGCCTGGCACTCCAGCAGTACGTTCTGCTGCATGAAAACCGCCGTTTGAAAGAGGTCACCCGCAGCCAGCAGCAGAAGCTCAAGGGTTACACCGGTATCTTCGATGAAAATCGTGGTGTTATGGGGAAGATCCTCCTTGAAGAGGGAGTTCTGAGGCCAGAAGAGCTGGAGCTGGCCTACAAGGAGATGAAGTCGTCCGATTTTCTCAGCGAAGTGATCGTCAGGCTCGGCATAGCCTCAGAGAGCAGGATACTGAAGGCGATGCAGGATAACCTGAAGGTCGAATATATCGACCTCAGAGAGGCGCAGCTTCAGCCTGCCGCAGTAAAATTCCTCCCCCGGGAACTGTGTGAGAAGAACCGGATACTTCCGGTACGGCTTGACGGTAATCAGCTGACAATAGCAATGGCTGACCCTTCCGATATCTACAAATATGACAACATCTCCGTCATGACAGGCCTGAAAGTGATCCCGCTTCTGGCTGCCAGCTCCGAGATACTTTCGCAGCTCAAGCTGTTTTATGGTGAGCGGGATCCTGATCTTGGCAATGATGCTGATGATGCGGATGACCTTGAGCCGCTGGATGAGATAGATATCGTCATTGAGGAGGAGGATTCCGATCTCAATATCGCCGAACTTATCGGCTCGGCTGAGGTGCCGCCGGTCATCAGGATCGTGAATGCGATCATCTCCGAAGCGGTCAGGTACCGGGCAAGTGACATCCATATCGAGCCGAAGACAAAATATACCCTGATACGCTATCGTGTCGACGGGATGCTGCACAGCAAGATAAAAGTACCTGCCGAACTCCATTCAGCGGTTGTCTCCCGGCTGAAGATACTTGCCAAGATGGACATCGCCGAACGGAGACGTCCTCAGGACGGCAGGATCACCGTAAAGGCCGGTGTCAGGATCGTCGATATGCGAGTCTCCTGTCTCCCCACGATCAATGGAGAGAAGGTCGTTCTCCGAATGCTTGACAAGAGCTCCGCCATCAAGGGGTTGAGTGATCTGGGCGTTATGCCGG
>VFJK01000161.1 GCA_009886125.1 Geobacter sp.
ACTACACCGGCACCGCACCCGTCCAAATCGCCAGCGCTGATTCCTCCCGGCATCGGCTCTCCCGCTCTCTACGGCCGCGAAAACATCTGTCATCTCCTTCTGTTCCAGCAACTGCACCTGAATATTAAACTGTCGGACAAGTTCCATGAAGCCGGCTGAATAGACGCTCCCCTTGAGTGCACTGACTCTCTTGCCATCCAGGTCCATGATGGTTTGTATGGCAGAACCTTTTACCCTGTAGACCGTACCCCAGTCGAGCAGGAGAAACTCTTTGGGGAAATCCAGATACCGATCCCGCTCCTCGGTATAGCCGACACAGAGCAACAGGTCGATCTGGTCGCTTTTAAGGCGTTCCATCCCCTCCTGCCAGCTGCCCGGCAGATACTGCACTGTCCACTGCTCCTTTGCCGCCACAAGGTTGAGGATTTCCACGAACAGCCCGTGAGCAGAACCGTCCGGATCCGCATAGACCAGCGGCTTGAAATTGTAAATCCCCGCCCTGACACTCCGGCCGGCATCAGCAGCCGGCGGATTGCTCCCCATGAAAAGGGTCAGCAGGAAAAAGATGCAGATACTGCGAAAAACAGCAACCATTGAAGACCTCACTGAAAAAACTGCCTGTTGAAAATTCCGTACCACTGAACAGAACCGCTGAAAACCAGGAGAGCTGCCGGCTCATTTCAGGTTGTGCAAAACAGAATCTGCATCCTTTACCAATCAAACCTTTTTTCTGGCCACACACAGACAGCTGCTGGACAAACCCTGAATTTACAGACTTTAAACCTTACCATCAAGCCGGTGTCGCTTAGAAGCGCCTACTTTTGGCTGTGGGGGGTCCGTGGCTAAACAAAAAACACGCTCCCATCGCCATTCATGCGGCCGCCATTCCTTGCTGTCAGCTGCCTTCCCGTCACAAACCGGTTCCATGAATGCGGCCAATCGTTGCATCGCATCGTCGAGTGGCGTTGGTTCCATTCGTATGCGGAGTAGAAACGCCTTCCACTGGGCCACTTTTTCACGGTTTTCCGTAAACCCGGATAAAAACAGTGCCGAGCGATCATCCAGGGATGTCTCCCGTCGCGTAAAGGTAGCCACGATTGCTTGCCGCAGAATTTCCAGAGTGAACGTCTCCTGTTCCGCCAGATAGAGGATATCGTATATGTCCTTCATGCGACTGGTAAGGAGGTTACGGGCGACTAGGAGCCTGTCGGACTTAGAATAAATCAGCTGCAAATCCGTCTGAACGGTCCATATTTATCCGCTTTCTTGGTCAATAGAACAACTATTGACCAGCAAAATCGACTAAATCTATCCTCGTCCAGCCGAATTTTCGCTTTGATTTCCTAAGTCCGACAGACTCCTAGCGCCTCGAATTTTTCGGCAATGGCAGATTCTCTCGAATAGACAAGAAGCCTGGGTGTCGGTTGGTCGCCAAGAAGCACCGGAAAATCCATCTCAAGTGGTCCGGCAATAATCACATCGCCAAAGCCGACGTCAAGCTGCAAAACCTTCCTTGCGGTAGTGAGACTTGCTGCAAGGCTTACCCGGACACCCTCATATTCAGCGTCTTCCTTTATGTGTTCGACAGTCACCGGTTCAGTCATAAACGTGACACCATCCTGCACCTCGATCTTGGCAATCTCAACAATCATGCGGCGAATCACTTCCATATCGTTTGAAGTTGATGTGCCGAGGAAGTCGATGTCTTTCGTTGGCCGGAGAAGAGACATATCGTAGGCAACGAACAGAAGCGCCCCTTTGAGAATAAAATGGTGTCTGTACGGTGAAAGGGAGAGGCGATAGAGAAACCGCTCCTGAAGGTACTGCAGCAGCACTGCATCGAAATCCCTGCCACACTTTTTTGCAATTGTCAGAAGGCGCGCCCTGACTGAAGCCGCAATGTTTTTGATCTGATTTTTTGCCATATCAGGTGACCAACGCTTTCAGGTAAGGGAGCATAATCGTTTTTGCCTGGCAGAGTGAGGCGAATTTCATCAGCGAAGCAATGCTGGCATCTTTCTGTCTGAGGTAAAGCTTTAGCGCTTCTAGCGCCAGATCTTCGCCGAGTTTGTTGCGGTAGCGGAACATGTCGCAAATGCTCTTTTCGCGGCCATAGATCCTGATCTCACCGGATTTAGTCTGGATATGCTCAATGCCGGGGGTGTAAAAACGCTCTCGAAAGAAATATGGCTTGATTGGCGGGCAGGCAATTTTTGGCGGTTTGGACTCGTGATGAATTGCGACATACACTTCTGAAGGATTGAAGGTTGTCAGCTCAAAATAATCCAGGGCAGACAGCAGGCAGATAACCCCGTCAGGCACGGCACGGCAGACATCAACCAGGCTGGAGTGTTCACCAACAAACTCGTGGTCCGTCAGCCTGTAAAGACCGGGCTTGACTCGCTCTAGATCCCCATGAACGACCATTGCAGATATCTCCCGCGTCTGGAAACCGGCTGCACGCAGCTCCTTTGCACGGGCATAGCCGCCGAAGTTATTAATGAATGTAGCGATTCTGTTCATAGAACTCTCGAATCAAATTTTCTGCCAATGTATATTATTGGCAGGTTAATCACAACAATAAAACATATCTCAACTCTTGTCGGCATCCCATCCGCAAGGATGCAGATGCAGTAAGGTCAAAAGCCCTAAAACCCTCTACCCTCCCCCGCCGTAAAGCTAAAACGATCCCCGATTCAACTCCATCCGGCATAAACCTTTTTTCTGGCCACAGACACACACGGCCAAAAGTAGGCGCTTCTAAGCGACAACTGCTGGACAAAACCTGATTTTGGACTTTAAGCCTTACCGTCAGACTTTTGTCTGTGTGCCCATGGCTGAAGGCAGCGTAAAACAGAAACACGCTCCCCTGCCCGTCCCTTCCGACTCCACCCAGACCCGGCCGCCGTGCACTTCGATAATCCGCTTAACCAGCGCCAGGCCGACACCGGTACCCACACTGGTCGGGTCAAGCTTGTTGAACAGACCGAAGACTTTCTCATGGTAGAGCGGGTCAATGCCGAGGCCGTTATCGCGGACAAAGAAAATATTTTCTCTCCCCTCCCCCCTGACGCCAATCTCTATCTGCGGTGCTGTCTGGTCACCCATATATTTGATGGCATTTTCCAGCAGGTTCTGCATGACCTCGGCAATGCGGATAATATCTCCCCATGCTACGGGAAGTTCCGGCTGGACAACAACCTCAGTCTGGCGATGCTGAATCGGTCCTGCCAGCTGCTTCAGCGCTTCATTGACCAGCCGGTTCATATCTATCGGCAAGGCAGGATTCATCAGCCTGCCGATGCGGGAAAGCTCGAGCAGATCATCAAGCAGTTCGGTCATCTTTGCCGCTGCCCCCTCTATTCTGGTCAAATCACCTGTAGCATTCTCAAGACGGCCTGCCTCGATATCCTCTCTGATCATGCCGGCATAGCTCTGAATCGTGATAAGAGGGCTTTTTAAGTCGTGTGAAACAGTATACGTGAAGTTCTCCAGCTCCCTGTTCTTGTTCTCCAGCTCTTGTTTCTGCTTTGCAAGCTCATCCCGCTGCACCTTCACCAGAATATTACGCTCTTTCAAAGCTAAATGGTTGTGAATCCGGATCTTAAGCAGAGGGGAAGATACCGGTTTGGTAAGATAATCAATGGCACCGATTTCAAGCCCTCTCAATTGATCTTCATTGCTCTCCAGTGCCGTCAGGAAGATAATGGGAACCTCGTCGAACGCCGCATCGGACCTGATGATCATGCAGAGATCAAAACCGCTTAATTCGGGCATCATCACATCAAGAAGAATCAGGTCAGGAGTATGAGTCTTAAGCAGCGTAATGGCATCATAACCGTTCAGTGCCGTGAGGATGTCATACTCTTTTTTGAGTATTTCCGAGATCAGGCGGATATTTGCAACAGCATCATCCACAACCAGTACGCAAAAACGTTTAACCATTACTTTTCTCCTATATAATTTCTGCTAACGATTTCAGAGCGCATACCTTCTTCGGCACGCTGGCGGAGTTCCTGGGCTGCTTCCGGTTGTTTTGATGTCATTGGTGTGATCGCCTTCTTCATCCTGAACGAACAATCAAAATATCCTTGAATAATTACGTAACGAGACGTATAAAAATGTATATTTCTATTTCAGAGGGGGGAAACATCATGGCCAAAGCAATCCAGATAGAACGGCTTCCCGAGCCTGCCCGCAATGAGCTGTATGATTTTTATGAATTCCTCGTAAAAAAATATGTGCCTGTTTTGACAAAATCCGGTTCAGATCGAGTTGCAAAAAAAGCTTTTTTTAACAACGTAACATCTCGCGCCTTCACTCTACCTGCCAACTTCACCTTTGACAGGAACGAACTCCATGAAAGGTAGACTCGTTTTTGTTGACTCCAATATCTGGATTTACCTCTATTCTACTGACCCCAAAGCCCTTCTTGCCCGAAAAGCCATTGACAAACATTTCAACACGATAATTCTCAGTACCCAGGTTATTGGTGAAATATTCCATTCCCTGTCCAGAAAAGGGATTCGCAGCAAAGATGAAGCCCGTACAATTATCAACGATCTTGTCGAAACATTCACCGTTATCGATGTGACAACTTCTATTGCCTCTCGTGCCATGGATATCAGCATACGATACGGGTTTACCTATTGGGACAGCCTCATCGTGGCAACAGCATTGGAGCATAATTGTTCCAACCTTTTTTCTGAAGACCTCCAAAATATGCAACTCCTCGAAAAACGCCTGACCATTGTGAATCCGTTTTTGTAGCCCCCTACTCCCCGATTCCACTCGCCCGCTCCGATGTCGCCACCGCATACACGTCCCCCGCTTCATTCAACAGCGCGGTCGCGCTTAGCCCTGATGTGCCTCCACTGCCACACCAGAGATATTCACAACCCTCTTCATCTCCGCAACAAGATCCTTGGTGATAAGAGGTTTAGATATATAGCCGTCAAAGCCTTCTTCCATAAAACGTTCTTTGTCTCCCCTCATCGAGTAGGCAGTCAGGGCGATGATCGGTTGATGGTTTGCTGTTCCCTGTTCTTTGGAGCGGATTTCAAGCAGGGCTTCTTCGCCAGTCATGAGCGGCATCTGGATGTCCATCAGTACAAGATCGAAGGTGTCCTTCTCCAGTGCAGCAAGGCATTCCGTGCCGTTCTCGGCAACAGTCAATTCAAATCCCATCTTTTTGAGCAGAGATGATCCGAATTTGATGTTGAGCAGGTCATCCTCTACCAGCAGTACCCGCAGCGCCGGGCCATCCCAGACGGCTGTTGTTATTGAAGTAGTGGGTTGGATGATGGCGGTTTCCCTGCCGACGGAGAAAGGAAGCGTGAGAGTGAAACAGCTGCCTTCGCCTTGTGTGCTTTCTACCCTTATTGTGCCGCCCATGAGTTCTGCCAGGCGGAGACTGTTAGTCAGACCGAGACCGGTTCCGCCAAATCTTCTGCTTATTGAACCATCTTCCTGGGTGAACGGCTTGAAGATGGTATCAAGATACTCGGGCGAGATGCCAATGCCGCTGTCGCGAACCGCTATCTGGATCAGTGCGCAGTTGTCGTTATGTTCAAGGAGTTGGGTTGAAATTGTGATACTCCCCTGTAATGTGAACTTGACGGCATTGCCCAGCAGGTTGAGCAGTATCTGTTTGATCCGCAGTTGGTCGCCCACCATGAGGGGTGGGATGTCCTTGGCCAGATTCAGATCCAGGGTAAGCTGTTTTTCAAATACGGCGGCTTTCTGCATAAAGACAATATCGTTGATTGAGTGATGCAGACTGAAATCAGCCTGGATAATATCGATTTTACCGGCTTCGATCTTTGACAGGTCAAGGATGTCACTGATCAGGGAAAGCAGGTTTTTGCCGGACAGTTTGAGGGCGGCGACATACTCCTGTTGTTCTGCCGTCAGGTCGGTCATCTCCAGAAGCTGGGTCATACCGAGCACGCCGTTCATCGGGGTGCGGATCTCGTGGCTCATGTTGGCCAGGAACTGGCTCTTGGCGATGTTGGCGGATTCGGCGGCGGCTTTGGCCTGGAATAGTTTGTTTTCGATCTGCTTGCGCTCGGTGATGTCACGAACAAAAACTACGAACTGTCCATCGTCATCTGGATAAAACTGAGTACTGACCTCAACATCAAATTCTGTTCCGTCTTTTCGGCGATGCCGAGACTCAAATCGAATATAGCCATGTTTGATTATGTGCTGAATGCGGGTTGATATGTCTTCCGGTGTCTCTTTGGCCTCTACATCGGAGATACGCATCGTCAGTAAGTCTTGCTCGCCGTAACCACTCATCGTGCAGTAAGTCGAATTGACTTCTAATAATCGACCATACTTATCCGTCACCCAAAAACCATCCATTGCTGTTTTGAGGATTGAGTTGTGGCGTTTAGAATTTGCACGTAGAAGAGCCTCAGCCTCAAGTTGCCGTTTATACTTCAACCCCTGCTCAGCCAGCATTTGGGCAAGCCCATGAATAAAGGTAAGGTTGTTGTGGAGCATTTCCTCTGAAAACAGTGGAACTTTACGCATCGCTGAGAGATATTCATTCTCGTCAAAACCAAAATGGTGCGCCTGTTTTACGAAATGTGCCTCATCCGGTGGTTCCAGAAAAAGCTGGCCGGTAAAAACATTGCCGAGATGTTCTCCATCGATAATTATGGGTGTAGCAGAATCAACAAGTCCCAGCGGACAGCGGAAAATGACATGGGGCATTTTTTTGTCAAGCTCAACAGCAATATGGGTATCGCTCTCAATGCACTTCTTTTCAGATTCGGGGTTTATGCGGTGGAATTTTGTGCAGATGTCCTGCCATGCGGTAGCGGTGAGGATATTCCCCTCAATGTCAATAA
>VFJK01000025.1 GCA_009886125.1 Geobacter sp.
AACTTGCCGAATTTATCCAGGCGCGACGAAAACAATGGGTTGAGCAACAAGCTGAAACGCTTGAGGTAAACGACTTTGGAGATTTTGAACAAGAGCTGCATAAACTGGTGATGGCCTTGGAATGCGAATTGGCAAGTGAAGAATTAGGTCACTATGATGTCACGGCAGAAGAAATCATGGTAGAGAAAAAGACCTATCATCGAGGTCGCCGTTCTTCAGAGACATATCAAACCGCAGCGGGTTGTGTGACAGTAGCACGTCATCTCTATGTTGGCGTCGAAGCCAAAGACAAAACGATTTGCCCGTTGGAATTACGCAGTGGCGTCATCGCCGGTTACTTCACACCACAAGCTGCACGGCAAGGAGCCTTTGCGATGGCACACCTGACCTCGAGTGAAAGTGAAGCTATGTTTGGTGAAATGGGCAATATGCAACCATCGCGCAGTAGCTTGGATCGGTTAACCAAAGCGCTTTCACCGCATTGGGAAGAACACCGCGCGGATTGGGAAGCACAACTTCGTCAAAGCGAAACGGTGCCAGCACACGCCAAGGTTCTGGCAATTTCCGTTGACGGGGTCATGGCGCCGATACGAGGTGCGGATAAACAAGAAAAAGCAGAAGAACCAGGAAAACACGCCAGCGGACCCACCGGTTACAAAGAAGTTGGCTGTGGCACAGTCAGTTTGTATGACCAAGAAGCAGCACGATTACAAACGATACGTTATGCTCGGATGCCAGAAGGCAAAAAAGTGACCTTGCAACAACAATTAGAGACCGAATCGGCCAGCATTTTGGCTTTGAGACCTGAATTGATACGGGTGCACTTGGCCGATGGGGCCAAAGACAACTGGCGTCTCATGAAGGATGTCGAAACCCGCCTGCCTGTGCCGCTTGATCCACCGATTGAAATTGTGGCTTACTACCCTGCTTGTGAACATCTCAAGAGAGGTTGCGATGCGGCCTGGGGTGAAAGCACGGTGGAAAGCAAACAGTATTTTGATCGTCTGAAAATCAGGCTTAAAGAAGTTGACAATGGCGCAAAATTCATCATTCGAGTGCTGCGCTTTCAGTTCAGTGCCGCCAAAGGGAATCGGCGCAAACGTTTGGAAGCTGAACTAACCTATTTCCGCAACCAACAACCGCGAATGCACTATCCCAATTACATCCGCATGAACCTACCCATTGCAAGCGGGGTCATGGAAGCCAGTTGTAAAACCTTGGTAACACAACGAATGAAACGTTCAGGAATGGCCTGGGCAAAAGATGGTGGGCAAGCTGTCCTAACTCTGCGAAGCATCATCCAAAGTAATCGCTGGTATCCTGCATGGAAACTACTGGCAGCAGATTTTCGTAAAACCATCAACATATCCAGACCAAGAAAATTGAAAATCAATATAAGCCAAATACAACCTGTAATTTCCTCTGATGCACAACATTCCTGCATATCCAACTATGGCTCCTTGCCAATTGCTGGATGATCCCATGCAGTTTGAGAGATGCACCCATCTGACATTGTCAAAGTATAGACGGTGGTGTTGGTGAGCGTCTGTTGCGTCGCGCGGTTGCCGACTGCATCGTAGGTGTAGGTGAAGACTGTACTGGTGTTGTAGGTGGCAGTGGTTAAGCGATACAGGCTGTCGTAGGTATAGGTGATGGTTTGCGAACTGAGCAAGGGCGGGAGCGACCCTGACTGAGTTTCAACAATCCAGACACATGACAAACAGGATAGGGTGGGTATAATCCTTGTCAGGCCTTTTTACCGTCCGCAATATCAGCCCACTGAATACCATGTTAACCTTCACGTTTGCCGGAGACGAGTCCGGTGATGTCAGTTTCAAGTTTGAGAAAGGCGCATCGCGCTATTTTGTGGTAACCGCCATCGGCACTTCCCAACCGCAAGCCTTACGTCAGGTGTTGGAGGCGGTGAAGGAACGCCACCGTTTGTCCCCCCATTACGAGTTTAGTTTTAACGACCTTGGCTCGCACCATTTGCGGCAGACAGTTTTTGCCGCCCTCGCCCAGGCCGA
>VFJK01000062.1 GCA_009886125.1 Geobacter sp.
AATGATTTTACGGCGCGGGTTATTGTGGGCACATCAGAGAACAGAGTCGGCTAAGTATTACTGGAATTGACACGGGTTATCAAATTTGCTAACTTCTCTATCATGAACTACATCATCGAATATTTTCATTCTCGCATCCAAGCCGAAATAGAATCCTGGCCTGACGGCATACTTGCCGATTACGCCAGAATTCTCGAACTGCTGATGGAGTTCGGACCAAACTTGCGTATGCCTCACTCACGCGCAATGGGAGGAGGTATCTTTGAGGTGCGTCCACGTGGGAAAGAAGGAATTGGACGGGCATTCTACTGTTTTGTTGTCGGGCAGCGCATCATAATACTGCATGCGTTTATCAAAAAAACACAGGCCACACCGGAGCAGGAGCTGAAAACAGCCCGGAAAAGATTGAAGGAGGTTCAAAATGGCTGAATTGAAATATCAACCGGTAACTCATGACCATAACGCATTCCTTGATAAAGCCAAGAAACGCGAAGAGTTCAAGAAGGCATACGAAGACTTGGAAGAGGAATACGCTTTGGCTAAAGAAATGCTTTCCGCCCGTGCCAGAGTGGGCCTATCGCAGGAAGCCGTAGCTGAAATAATGGGAACAACAAAAAGTGCAATATCAAGGCTTGAAGCAGCCGGGAAACATGCCCCTTCCCTGACAACCCTCAAAAAATATGCTCACGCCGTCGGTTGCCATCTTGAAATTAAGTTTGTTCCAGAGCATGCCCGGCAAGGGAGTTAGACCGGGCCGAACCCCGCCAGGTCAACTCCCACACCGTTACACAGCAGCAACTATAATTCTTAAATCAGGAGCCCCATGAAGTACTCCAAAGTCCACATCACCGCACTCGGCTACGAACTGGCCCCGGTCGTCGTCACCTCTTCCGAGCTGGAACGCCGTCTGGAGCCGCTCTATAAGGCACTCCGCTTCGCACCGGGCCAGCTGCAGGCCCTGACCGGCATCCGCGAACGACGCTGGTGGGAGCCGGGCTATCCCCTCTCCCGCGGCGCAGCAGCAGCCGGCCGCAAGGCGCTGGAAAGCGCCGGGGTAGGGGTGGAGGATATCGGCGCGCTCATCTACACCGGTGTCTGCAGGGAACAGTTCGAACCGGCCACCGCCTGCCGGGTGGCTGCCAACCTCGGCATCAGCGGCAATGCCGCTATCTTCGATATTTCCAACGCCTGTCTCGGCGTGCTGAACGGCATCCTTGAGGTTGCCAACCGGATCGAACTCGGCCAGATACGGGCCGGGCTGGTGGTCTCCTGCGAAAGCGCCCGGGAGATCAACGACATCATGATCGACCGGATGCTGGCGGAGCGAAGCATGGAACAGTTCGCCTCGTCAGTCGCCACCCTCACCGGCGGCTCCGGTGCCGTGGCCGTGCTCCTGACTGACGGCTCGTTCAGCGGCAACGGTCGCCACCGCCTCATCGGCGGCATCACAAAAGCCGCTCCGGAACATCACGGTCTCTGCCTCTGGGGGGTGACCCCGGACGGCAGCGGCAAATATGTGCAGAAGATGGTCACCGATGCGGTGAATGTCATGAACTTCGGTGTGGAGTTGGGACGGCGGACCTGGGCTGCCTTCCTTCCGGAAATGGGGTGGCAGGCAAGTGATGTCGACCGGGTCGTCTGTCATCAGGTCGGCTCGGCCCACCAAAGCGCGATTTTGAAGACACTCGGCATACCGGCGGATAAAGATTTCACCACCTTCGAGTATCTCGGCAACATGGGGACAGTCTCCCTGCCGCTGACCATGGCCATCGCCGAAGAGCGGGAAGAGATCCTGCCGGGGGAGAAGGTGGGACTGCTTGGCATCGGGAGCGGCTTGAATTGTTTAATGTTAGGGGTAGAGTGGTAAGCTTGTACGGCTTATGCAGCAGCACTGCCTGCAGCTGAAACTGTCCTGCGTTCGCTCTGACGTGCTGTTTCTATGGTTCCACGGCTTATTCCGCTACAGCAGATAAACTCGCCCTGCGGGCTCAGACAGTATCTGCTGTTGTCGCTCCATTTCGCCGGGTACCATTACGAAACAGCCCTGAGGAGCTCTCTCCGGACAATTCCAACTGCAGAACTGACGACAGGAGAATAGTCTGAATACAACCGACGAACTCAAATCCGAATACCCCTTCAGCGGCAAGTATCTTGATCTGGACGGGCTGAACTACCACTACCTGGACGAAGGGAGCGGTCCGCCGGTGCTCATGGTCCACGGCAACCCGTCCTGGTCGTTCTACTACCGTAATCTGGTCAAATCTCTCAGCAAGGACCACCGCTGCATCGTCCCGGATCATATCGGCTGCGGCTTTTCCGACAAGCCGGGTGATGACCGCTACGACTACACCCTGGCCCGCCGCGTCGCCGACCTGGAACGCCTGCTGGAAAGCCTCGACCTGCAGGAGAAGATCACGCTGGTAGTCCACGACTGGGGGGGCATGATCGGCATGACCTGGGCAGTCCGCCATCCGGAAAAGATCGCCCGGATCGTCATCCTCAACACTGCGGCTTTTCCGCTGCCGAAGACTAAACCGTTCCCGCTAGGGCTGAGAATATGTCGCGACAGCTTCATCGGCACGCTGCTGGTACGGGGTTTAAACGCCTTTGCCCGGGGTGCGGCAACGGTCGGCTGCAAACTCAACCCGATGTCAGAAGGACTTCGCCGACTGTACTGTCTGCCGTATGATTCATGGCAGAACCGTATTGCAACTCTTCGCTTTGTCCAGGATATCCCGCTTGGTCCGGGTGACCGGGGATACGACCTCATCAGCAGTACCGCTGCCGGATTGAAACAGTTCGAACAGCTGCCGGTGCTGATCCTCTGGGGTGAGCAGGATTTCGTCTTTGACCGTCATTTTCTGGAAGAGTGGCAGGAGCGTTTCCCGACTGCTGAAGTTCATTCATGGAAAGGAGGGGGGCACTACATTCTGGAAGATGTGAAAGAAGAGGCCATCCCGTTGATCGCAGAGTTCATAAGGCGTGAGACGGTATAATGCATTAACCGGGAGTCGTGCCGTTCAGACGTTCTCCCCTTCGTTACCCGGATGAGTCAACTCCTGCCGCTCCATCCACTGACCGGCGACCTCAGCACACATGGGAAGCCCTATAAAGTATCCCTGAGCCTCATCACAACCAAGTTCCCGCAGTTTTTCAAGAGTTTCGCGACACTCGACCCCTTCAGCAACGACTTTCAATCCCAGGTTATGTGCAAGATTAATCGTTGATGAGACGATAATGGCATCCTGCTCGCTCCGGAGCATCTGACTTATAAAAAGCAGGTCTATCTTCAGCGCATTCAAGGGAAGACTTTTCAACAGTGCCAAGGAAGAGTATCCGGTCCCGAAATCGTCGATCGACAATCGTATCCCCATGCCGCTTATCCGGTTGAGGATCTCCCGAGCCCGTTCCGGTTCGGAAATCAGTGCGGTCTCGGTGATCTCCAGCTCAAGTGAGGACGGATCGACCTTGTAATTCGAGAGAAACGCTTCGATGTGGTACGAAAGATCTTCATCCATAAGAAGACGGGTTGAAAGATTGCAGGCTATCGATGTCTGTATCCCTTCATCATTCCAGAGTTTAAGCTGACGAATAGCTTTCTCGATCACCTGATACGTCAGAGGGACGATCATTTCACCGATCTCTGCATACGGGATGAACTCAGCCGGCATGAGCAGACCCCGTTCCGGATGATTCCAGCGCACCAGGGCTTCAAACCCTGCCAGAGAACCTTTTGCCAGATTTATCTTCGGTTGGAAATGAATATCGAGTTGACCCGCCCGTATCGCCCTGCCGAGATCATTCATCAAAGCCAGACGTTCAGGGGTATAGGGATCATCCTCAGGGCTGTAGAGACAGTACCGCTTCATCTCTTTTTTCGCCCGGTACATCGCCACGTCAGCGCAGCGCAGCAGACTTGCCGGGGTCGTACCATGCGCAGGAGCAACCGCTATCCCGAGACTGGCCTCGATCTCGACCTTGATGTTCTCGATATCGAATGGAGACTGCATGGTGCGGAGCATCAGTTCCGCCAGCCAGAACAGATCACGCTCATTGCGGACTCTGGTATAAATAATCGCGAACTCATCACCACCGAGTCGAGCTATCTCGCCGCCGACCCCGGACAGAACCTGCTGCAGCCTTTTGGCGAACTCGATCAGCAGCAGATCGCCCGCATGATGACTCAGCGTATCATTGACCTCCTTGAAACGGTCCAGATCAAGCATGAACAGGGCAACCTGGCCGTGATCATCCAGCATTTCAAGATGCATCTCAAGGCGCTGCTTTAGATAATAGCGGTTCGGC
This sequence comes from Geobacter sp., assembly GCA_009886125.1. Lineage (GTDB taxonomy): Bacteria > Desulfobacterota > Desulfuromonadia > Geobacterales > DSM-12255 > VEOV01. The sequence continues at coordinate 4,306 of VFJK01000062.1, forward strand.
AGTCCGGTGAGCGAGTCGTGGTTCGCCTGATATTCAAGAGCTTCCAGCTGCCGTTTCTTATCGGTAATATCACGCCGGGTTCCCCAGAGGCGGCTTACCTGACCATCCTCGACAACTCCGACCAATGTCGAGGATATCCAGATCTCGTGCCCGAAACGGTCATACTGGCGAGTTTCATAGTCATGCAGCGAGTAACCGCTGCTGACAAACTTCTCCAAAACTTCCTGCACCTGTTCAAGGTCGTAAAACTCCCTGGTACGTCTGCCGACAATATCTGCCGCTGCACTGAAACCATAGATTCTTGCCAGGGCATCATTGCACTCGGCAATGCACAGATTGTCGATGAACGCGGCAACCTGGCCATCAAGCAGCATCGTTACCGGGATCGGAGGGTTGACTTCTCCCCGCCAGATCCCTTCGGTACTTATGGCGATGAATGCCCGGTAGCGATCCTCGCTCTGAAGCAGATTATTCTCGGTCTGCTTCTGCTCGCTGATGTCCAGCATCGACCCCACCATGCCGCTGACATCGCCGGACGTGTCCCTGAACACCGCCTTGTGGAAGATGATGTCGTGACGCACTCCGTCACCGAAAAGCACCTTGGTCTCATAGATCTGCTGTCCCTGACTGATAATCAGTTCAAGGTCAGCTTTATGGTAGACCTCAGCCAGGTCGGAGGGGGCAACTTCGTAGACCGTCTTGCCAACGATCTCCGCCCTGTATTTTCCCAGGACTTCTTCGAATGCCCGGTTACAGCCGAGATAGCGGCCCTGGAGGTCCTTGTAGAAAAGGGGGACCGGAACCGCATCGATGATATTCTGCAGGCTGAGCACAGCCTCTTTCGCCTGTTTTTCACGGGCTGATATTTTCGATCTGCTGCGGATGAAATAGACCAGAAGAAAAATGGCTGATACTGCGACACTATCGATGAAGAGCGAAACAGGAGAAATCCCTGTTCCGTCAAAAGCGGAGGAGTTCAGGAAAGCTGAAGTTCCGGTAGTCGCGGTTAGCAGGATAACTGACATAGGCTTTACCTTTAAAGATTTTCAAGATAACTGGTAACTTCAGCAGCGAACTCAGTCGAATCGATCATGACCGAGAGTTCATTGTTGTATTTGAGCGCACTCTGCGTCAGATTATGGCTGCCGATATAGACATAGCGACTGTCTATAACCAACGCCTTCACATGGGTGGTCGTCTTGGGGGTATCGAAGCGGACCTTTATTCCGGCATCCGCCATCAGGGTCGCCGCCCTGCGGTTCTGCTCATACACCGTACCCTTTCCGGTCGTAGCCTGTTCAAGCTCGATAGTAACATTGACCCCGCGCTTTCGCGCAGCTATCAACTCACTGACAATCGTCATTGGCAGATTGTTCCTTGTTTCCGATGCCTTGAAGAGGAAGAAGCAGCCTGTTATCTCTTTTTTAGCTTTCCGGATCCCGCTGATCAACGCATCGTAATAGGTATGATCAGCAAGCATGACGACTTTACCTTGATGCCCCTTGGCAGCTGCATGGGCAAACGAAGAGAGCGGCAGCGCTGAAAGAACGAGGACCACTAGAAAGGTTGCTGTCCGTTTAGTATACGTCATATGAGACCTCTTAGCTGAACATCTCCTTCTATGAATAAGACGCTAACCAGTTGATAAATAAAAACAATAAAACAGTCTGAAACAATTATGTACGATATAGGTATGATTAGAAAATAAGAGCGCAATTTTTTAGCGCCTGAACTTACCTTTTATATATCATATTTCTTACTGAGAATCACGCGACAACCGACGATAAAAATAGAGGGGGGGGTAGCATAGTAAGGGATCGCTTATATCGATATACCCCGCTCCTTGGCCGCGTGAAATAAAAGGGGCTTTTTGGTGTTTGTTATTTCAATAAACCCTAATAACTGATATTTAATCTATGGATAAATGCTTACTTCCAGCGGGGTGAATTATGAAAAAGCTGATATTGGTGTTAATTTTAGCGTTTGCCTTTTGCCTCTCTGGATGTGGCGTAATGAAAGTAGACCCTTTTATATCGAACAGCGATCCTTTATTCGATTTGAAATTAACTACAACAGACTTTTTAGGATATGAACTGACGGTAACCAACAAAACTAAAAGCGATGTAGAAATACTGTGGAACAAGACCCAATACATTGATGAGAGCGGCACTACAAACGGCTTTTTTATGTTCGGCAATGAAGTCTGGTATGAAGATCAGGCAAAGCCTAAACCTGCATCAATCATTTTTGCAAATGATAGAGCAACGAAATCTATCTACCCCTCATCTCGCGCCTATTGGTCAAATCGTAGCTGGAGATATAATTATTTGCCAGCAGGCAAAACAGGCGTTTATCTGACACTGCGTTCTAATGGCGAGGAAATAAAGCACCGGCTTTATGTCAATATCTCTTATTCAAAATAAGAGGTAATTTGGCTGAAAACCACATCAAAATCGCTCAAAAACTGCAACAAAGTGACCTAAAAGCGCAATGTATCAACACTATATAGATTCACAATTGAAGGGCTTTCGCAGGTGATAGTATCCACCGAAAATCATAGAAAAAGTGATGACATGTACCCTGAAGCCGCTTCTGCATTGACATCATTCACCAAAATATTCAGTGAGGTCAATGATGCATGACACTACCCCCGAAGAGGTTTGGAATTCGTGGATTTCACTGATAACAGATTTTGCAGTTGTGCTCTTTGGTGTTTGCTGCGTGGTTGGACTATTAATCGCTCCACTCTGGTTTCAGTTCAAAAACAGAAAACGTGAAATTGGAGCACCTGAAAATTATACTTTTAAGAATCACATTAAATGGTTGTTTGAAGGGATATGGGGAGACTTGTGGAAGTTCATGCTGAACATTTTAAAATTCGTTGGCATAATAGTTGGGATTGCACTAGCCATAGCCATAATTTATCTGACTTTTAACGCAATTTCATCCGGCATAAATCAAATATCTGTCAAGGGTGTTTTAATAATAATAGCTGTATTGCTTGCCCTTATTTATTTTAAAAAATGAAGCTCATCCCCCCCCTAGACATAATTCAACCCCTTCTGTCGTACAAGTCCTTTACAAATCCCATGATTGAACAGAAGATCTGACAATTATAACTCTGCATTGCTGCTACTTCACCGTTCCCATGAAAAAAAACCTCATGAAAAGCCAGACCTGACAACTTTCCGTGCCTCTCTCAATAGCTCCGCAAACTGCCGCCGCTCTTCAATCATTTCTTTCGTCCGCAGGCCATGCTTATATCTGCCATGCTCCCGGCCTGACTTGCTCTTGCCGCCATGCAAGGCACATCTGCCACTTTCATATAAGTCATACCGGCGGCATGGAGTCCCCGCCCTGGTACGTGCGCCGCAAATCTTGAAGCGGTTTATTCTGCCGTCATCCGGCTTCAAACTATAGTTTTCTTCAGTACTCATGGGGTAATGCTCAGTTCTCATTTTTACCCCCTCCCCCCGGTGCGTGATTAACATTACCGACAATGGCTTGCCCTCCCTCGTGAACGTGGACATGTTCAACAGTCACCTTTTGCCCCCCGTTCCCCCGCAACTTCTGCAATGCTTCGATCTGTGCCACAAATGTTCGCTGAAACTTTATGGCAAGATTAGCGTGCAACTCCATTACCTGCAAACTTTGACCATCGCTAAATGCCTTGTTCATGCAATTTCCTGCTGCATTATTGGCCTGAATCATCTGAGCAATCAGCATTGATTCTACGTAATTTTGCGGATTCAATTCAGATAATTGATTAAGAACATGTTGTAAAAGATCGCCTATTGAGGAATTGCCAGTTTTTCCAGCTCCAGCTTGTCGGATAATAGAGATTGCCAAATTTCGGTGATCCGTCTTGAGCAAATTTTCGAAGTAATCAACTTGTTCATGAGTAGTTGGTAGTTGTGCTGTTTTTTTGATTTTCTTGGTTGTCAAGGTCATCCCCTCCTATACCGCCATCAATGACGATTGCTTGTAGTTGTGCCGACTGTTCCATGCTTCTATCAGGCTATTGAATATTGCCCTTGCTTTCTTGATAGCCCCGCCGATCTTCTCCGCGTTCTGCTCTTGAAACGCCTTGTCAATCGCCATATCCGCCGCAAGGTAAGCTTTCCACAAGTCCGGCCTATTCTCTTTTATCCATAGCCAGCAATCGCCGCCGGGGTCTTTACCGCTGATTCCACTTGCAAGCCTCTTGA
>VFJK01000085.1 GCA_009886125.1 Geobacter sp.
CAGCTCATTTGCGCTTGACGCATCATTCAGCCCGATTGCTGAGAATATATCTATCCTTTCAAAACTTGTCCCGATGTTTCGTGATCACAATGTCGGTCTTGAGCTTGAACTGGGAGAAGTACCGACCGTCGGCAGGGAGTCAACCCTGACAACTATCGATGATGCTGAGGAGTTTTTAAGCGGTCTTGCCGCACACAACATAACGCCTCATCTGCTGGCAATCGACAACGGGAGCAAAAGCGGGAACTATCTGGATGGACAGCTGGTAAATATAGACCTTCAGAGGACCGGAGAGATCTTTGAAACAGCAAAAAGGTTCGGCGTTTCCGGACTTGTCCAGCATGGCATTACCGGAACTCCTCTCCGGATCGTCGGCAGACTGTCTGATTACGGTATCAGGAAAGGGAACATCGGCACGCTCTGGCAGAATGTCGCCCATGCCGGCCTCCCCCCTGAACTGGTCGACGAGATGCGTGACTGGTCGCGTGAACAAAAACGGGACATTAAATACGCTACTGCCGTGTTTGCCGAACGGATAAACTCTATCGATAATGATGACAAAAAACTGATCGCAGATCTTGCCTACCGTGAAGCAAAAGAGTTCATCACTGCTTTTCATGCGAAAGGAAGTGTTTCTAAACTTGCTGCCGCATTACCAACGAAGTGCGTGTAATAGGAGGGTGTGCAAAGGGAAGAACCCTGTACACACCCGGCTCCAACCGGATACGGCCGACTGCGGACAGGGTAAAAGAGGCTCTGTTCAGTATTCTCTATAGCAGGTTCAGCTCTTTCAGCAATTTGAAAGTTCTGGATATCTTTGCAGGCACAGGGAGTCTCGGCATAGAAGCGCTGAGCAGAGGTGCCCACAGCTCTACTTTTATTGACTCCCATCCGGAGTCGATACGTCTGGTTCGCAGGAATCTTGAACTGACCGGTTTTTCAGAACTATCGACCCTGCTTCAAATGGATGCCGTGAAAGGCGTAGAACACCTCTCGGCGCAGGGTGAGTATTTTGATATAATCCTTATTGACCCTCCGTACATAGAAAAAGCGCTGACTGAGCGGGTCATCTCCAGCCTTGCGGTTACGGACATAATGAATCCGGACGCTGTCATAGCTGTTGAGACAGATAAACATACCGACCTGAGTGTCCCTGAATCCATGACTGTTTCCAGTAAAAGGGTTTACGGAGATACGGTCATATGGCTTATTGAAAAGGTCCTATAAACCTTAGGAGCCGTTACGAAATAAGTGTTACATCCCAAGCTATTTCGTTACGGCTCCTTATGCCGTTCTTGCCACAGCATTTAGCAACAGTTATTTTATTCCGACGGCTTATTACCGACTTTCACCGAACGATTATAGAGGTCCTCTAATGCCACGCAAGATCGCTGTGTATCCAGGATCATTCGACCCGATCACCTATGGACATCTTGACATTATCAACAGGGCTCTCCGGATTTTCGATAATATTGTTGTCGCTGTCGCGTGCAACAGTTCCAAAAATTCGCTGTTCGAGACTGAAGAGCGGATCGACCTGATACGTCAGGTCCTGGGTGGTAATGAACGGGTCAAAGTTGACACTTTCGACGGACTTCTGGTAGATTATGTTCTTTCACAGGGGTCCACTGTCATCATCAGGGGTCTGAGGGCAGTATCAGATTTTGAATACGAGTTTCAGCTCGCCCAGATAAATCGCGGCATAACCCTGGAAGTCGAAACAATGTTCATGATGACTTCAGTCCCGTACAGCTACCTCTCTTCATCAGTCGTAAAAGAGATCAGCTCACTGAAAGGTCCGGTTGACACTCTGGTGCCGCCACTTGTGAGAAGAGCCCTCGAAAAGAAATTTTCATCATAACCTCTACATACTCTCAAGGAGAACTCAATGAATCCATTAGCTGTCGAATTAAACGATCTGCTTGTCAAGCACAGCCCGCATGCCCTGGAGATGCTGTCAGATCTCGGCAAGAACCTCTTTTTCCCTAAAGGGATACTGACACAGTCTGCTGAAGCGAAAGAAAAAGCTCACAAATTCAATGCGACCATAGGTATAGCTACTGAAAAAGGCGGACCTATGTTCCTGCAGTGTATTCAGGACAAGTTGTCCGCTTTCGACCCGAAGGATATCTATCCCTACGCCCCGCCCGCCGGCAAGCC
>VFJK01000130.1 GCA_009886125.1 Geobacter sp.
GTAATGACGAATTTGGAGAATTGTCACGTACCTTTGACGCAATGGCTATAGATTTGGTTGCTGAAATGCAACGAGAAATTATGGTGCGAAAGGTGGCGGAAGAAAAATTGTTTGAGAGCGAAAATCGCTTCAGGTTGATCAACGACTCCATCCAGGACCAGATCTATAGCTATGATCTTTCTAACCGCTTCACTTTTGCAAATCGGCCTCTCTGCGAGAACCTGGGACGTAAAGAGGACGAAGTAATCGGCAGAACGTATTGGGAATTCGGCTTTCCGGAAGAACTGTGCCGTAAGTGGGATGAGATGCATCGCCAGGCCTATGCAACCGGATCAAAAGTTGAAATTGTCTCTACACCGATGCCGGACGGCACTGTTCATCATTTCGAAGTTAACCTGTCTGTTATTTACGACGGCGGGGGCGAAGTTATCGGTCTCGCGGGGGTCAACAGAAACATCACCGAACGTAAACGTTTAGAAGAAGAAAAACAGGCACTCGAACAGCAATTCCAGCAGACACAGAAACTGGAAAGCCTCGGCGTACTGGCCGGCGGCATTGCCCACGACTTCAACAATATTCTGGCGATCATTGTTGGGTATTGCGGCCTGACAAAGATGAACTATGAACAAGCTGAGAAAAACATCCCCGAAATAGAGAAAGCTGCCGAACGAGCCGCTGCATTATGCCGCCAGATGCTGGCATATGCCGGTCAAGTCTCACTTACCCCGACTCAGGTCAACGTCCGGATGCTGGTTGAAGAGATGGTCACCATGCTGAAAGCAACCATCCAAAAGAATGTTGTGATCAAACCCAACCTCGGAACCGATATGCCCACCTTCACCGGTGATGCCAGCCAAATCAGGCAGGTTGTAATGAATATGATTATCAATGCAGCAGAGGCTATCGGCGATGCAGCGGGTGAGGTAGACGTCAAGCTGGCAAAGGCAGAGATCAAGGCGGAACAATCAGAGAAGGATTATCTTGGCGTGATCATACCGGCAGGCCGCTATATCTGCTTTGAAGTCACCGATAACGGTTGCGGCATGGACGAAGCAACCAGCCGCAAAATCTTCGAGCCGTTTTACACCACCAAATTTACCGGACGTGGTCTCGGTATGTCAGCAGTACTTGGCATCATCAAGGCACATAACGGTGCATTACAGCTGGAAAGCCAACCGGGGCATGGTACGACTTTCAAAGTCTATCTGCCTGTTCAGCTCAGCAAATCTGAAACAGAGGAAGCGAACCAGAAAGCCACTTCAGCAGAGTGGCAGGGCAGTGGTACAATACTGCTGGTAGAGGACGAAGTGCAGGTCAAACTGATTGCAATAGCCCTGATTGAGATGCTGGGATTCAACGTTCTTGACGCCGCAAACGGCAAGGAGGCGTTGGAGCTGTACCAGAAGAATGCCGCAGACATTACTCTGGTAGTGACCGACATGGGTATGCCGGTTATGAACGGCTATGAGCTGTTCTATAAACTGAAACAACTCGACCCGATGCTGCCGATAATCATATCCAGCGGTTTTGGTGAGGGGGATATTGCCACAAGGATTCCTCGGGAGGAGATAGCCGGGTTAATCAACAAGCCGTATAACTTTGATCGGTTGCGGGAGGTGGTGCGGGTTGTTGTTGAGAGGACAGAGTCGGCTAATGCATAAAAGCAAATTCTACCAATTTGCGGAATAACGTATCGCTTATAAAAAAATCGAAATTTGATTTACACAATTAGTTTGACAGTCCCGACTCGCCCGAAAAAACCGCCGGTCAAAGCCATAACAGTTGGAATACTGCTGAACTTTAAAAAACCGAAAAGTCATTTACACAATCAGGTTGACAGGCCCGATCATTGGATAACTACTTCATACATCCTGCTTAATTAAATTGTATCGTCCTCTTCGCTTGGAATTGAAGCGCAACACTCTTTCGCCTCTTTAGATATAGTGATGGTGTCATCTTCCTCGTCGTGTCGGCGGTATTTCCGTTTTCTCTGCTCACGATCAGGATTCGTCTCTTTATGAAATATCATTTCGGCCTTCCATATTTTATCTATACCGTAGTTCATCATGATGCCCCGTTGGGAGTTGATACTTTGTCTCCCTTATCGGTTGAAAAGTCGGCAAACTTGAGGAGCTGGAATGTTTTATTGACTCTTCTATACAATTATTTGACTCCGACTGTTGATAAAGTCAATTTTATTATTTTATTTCAGCCAGTTAGCACCCATTGTTTCATGGCATGACATTTGCTCGCGCACTGATATCTCCAAACAATTATTGTACTTAAGGAGTACAACCGATGGATTCGATATCTAACGCAGACAAGATGTTCTCCTTTGTTTTACAGCAACAGGCTAACCGATCCTCTATCGCCAGTTATGCTGTGGCAAACGGTGCCTCACTGCTGCAGAAAAAGGATTACACTGGCGCAGTTGCCCAGTTCAAAAAGGCGATAGGCCTGGACCCAAATTCACTGGATGCCTACTCAAAGCTTGGAAGCACCTACCTGATGCAAAACAAGACTAAAGAGGCCACTGACGCTTTCAAGCAGGTTATCCGCATCAACCCGACATCGGCAGATGCTTATAAAGATCTTGGCAATGCCTACCTGCAAGCGAAGAATTTAAGCAACGCCGAGAAGCAGTATAAGATATCCGCAAGCCTTGACAAGAGTTCGACCTATCCACCCTATACGTTGGGACATATTTACGTACAGACCAATCGTCTATCTGAAGCGGATCAGCAGTTCAGAAAGGTCGTTGCTCTTGCACCGAAAGATGCCCATGGCTATTACGGCCTCGGCCTTGTACACAATAAACTTGGCAAATATGACGATGCAGTTCGTGAGTTGAGCAAGGCAGTATCGCTTAAAAAGGATCTAGCCAGCGCTCAATATGAACTAGGTGTCGCCTATAACAGCCTGGGGCAGAAAGATAAAGCTAAAGAACAGATTGATATTCTACAGGGTCTTGACGACACCTTGGCATCGGATCTCGCGAACACTCTCTTTGAGCCTCGAATGATTGCCGCCCTCCCCTCTACCAAAACATTTAATATATTGAAAGGGCCTGGGACACTCCTGTCATCTCTTGACCCATCGTTGCTCACCCCCAGCAAGTCCAAAAATTTCAATATGGTTTTTCAGTTCAATACAGAAATGGATATGCCTTCTGTTACCAATCCGGCCAACTGGACTATCAGTAAGGCAATTTCCGGTTCTGCTGGGACCTACAATAACGGCGTCAACCTCAATTCAGAAAGAGAAGCGGTTATCCCGAGAACCCCCAGAATCATCACCTACGACCCCTCAAAGATGCAGGCCACCCTATACTTTACCTTGTCTCAAAACGCTGCAGGAAACGCAACCATAGACCCGTCGCATCTTGTATTCAAGTTCTCCGGCGAAAGTCTGACCGGAAAAAGAATTGATGAGACTGCTGATGAAATTGATGGTTACGCGGGATTACCGTTTTAACCCCCTATTTGCAAGTATCGATCTATACACGAAAGAACAATTGCGTCACGCATACTATGTTCACTATCTTTGGCCCATAACAGAAAACCCCGCCTAAAATGACGGGGTTTATCAGCAGCCTGACCCCCTTTTTGAGGGGGGGGCTTATTCTACTTGAAGGTCCTTAAGCAGAAGAAAAACGGATCAAGCAGCATTCTTTAAATGTAATTCGTCCTGTTCTGTAAAAAGCCCTGCAGCTATATTCAGATTAATTTCGATGATTGGAGTAAGTTTCTGCGGCTCAGGAAAAACCATAATATCAAAAATCATTTTATCAACATAAATACTCAAATTCAAAATATTAGTACGCAATTCCAACGGCGTATGATTATCCGGCTGCGACAACTCTGCCTGAAAAAAACTCCAAACTTTCTGGTTGAACATTAGAGCTTCACTTAAAATTGCTTCGCGATCAGGAGTATCCCAATATTTTTGACAACGTTTCAGCATCATCCCGGCCTTTGTCAAAATTGAAGCCTCCAATTCGCGAGGCGTCATGTTTTCATTGTTTATACTTTGATAGGTATTATAAGGATTCGGTGACATATTTTAGTAGCTCCTCTTCATAATTGATCAACTTCCTGACAGCCTTAAGCGCTTGATAATATTTACCTGCTATGGTCAGATCGGTTATCTTTTCGATCTGTTCCTTTGTGCTTGGAGCTGCACTGGCAACATCTTTAAGTAATTCCCTGAAGATTCCGTGATATTCTTTCAGCTTGCCGTTATCAATGTACATGAGCTGAATCACAAAATATATCCGACGACAAGGTGATTTTGCCTCTTCCTCACTCATAATGTCTTTTTGACGTAGCAAGGAAACTCTGTTCTCGAGAAATAACTCTGCAGTCTTGCAGCCATTCTTTATCAAAGAACCACCAATAATCATTCTTTCATGAGGTTTTAAGGTAATTTTCAGTGCCATGTCAGTTCAGTGAACCTGTTAGAAGTTGAACACAACCTCTACCAAAGCATTATTAAGGAAGTAAGGGGGGATTTGCATCCCCCCTGGTTAGATGTTCATTAATCACTAAAAGAGTTTGAGGATCGACTGTGCTGCCTGCGAAGACAGGCTTAATGCTGTTGTGCTGAGAGACTGCCGGGTCTGCAGCATCAGCATATTGGCACCTTCCTGGTTCATATCGGCCAGCGTCAGGTTATCTGAACCTTGGGTCAGAGTGCTGATCATGGATGAGGTGAAGTCCTGACGGGTTGTGATGACCGAAAGATTGGATGCCAGTGCCGATGACTGGGTCCTGAGTGCGCTCAGAGCGCCGTCAAGAGCCTTGGATGACGCATTAATGGCCGCAGCGCCGGTTGAAGAACTGGCATTATCCCAGAGTGCGGCTGAACCGACGACTGCACTGGAAGCAGATGTAGCGGCTGAAGCAGCTGACGTAAGACCGGTAGCATTGGCCGTAGTATAAGCAGAAAGTAATTTGCCGCTTATAGCAGTAAAGGATGCAGCAGAAGTCGTAAGATCATTCGCGCTGGTTGTCAGAGCGATGCCGACATTTTTATCGCCAGCAGCAGTTGCAATCGGGGCTGCGGCAGTGGCAGCACTGGCGGCATTTGTAGCAGCAGTTGCATTGGTGGTGGTTACGACCGTATATGAGTTGAGAACGTTAGCTGCTGTTGTTCCTGCTGCAGTTGCAGCAGCAGCGTCGTTCGCCGGAGTGTTGGTTCCGCCGGCTATTGTCCCCAGATATGTGGCGGCGGTGTTAAGAGCAGTTGCGGCATTTGTAAAGAAAGCCTTGGCAGCAGCAGCACCACCTGCGCTTCCCAGAGCAGTATCAATGGCATCGCCGGCTGCAGTTGCAGCGGTCGCGGCAGCCAATGCTGTAGCCTGGGCTGTTGCTGATGCAGCTACCCCACCGGCAGTGATTGCCGCGCCTGCAGCCTGAAGAGCAGTCTGGGTAACGGATGCTGCGCTGAAGGAATCCTTAACTGCCGTCAGCTGGGTGCTTGCAGTTGTCAGGGCTGTGCCGGCGGCATTGGCGGCGGTTGTCGAAGCAGTGGTGGCACCCGGGGTAAGAATGCTCAGGCCGGTAGTAGCGGTGGAAGCGTCAAAACCTGTGATGTTCAGGGTGGCGGCGTTGGTGTTCTGGCTTAGCTGAACCGTCAGCGCATCAGACTTGAGCAGGTTGGTACCTTTGTACTGAGAGTCGTTTGCCAATGAATCGATCTGCGCACGAAGGGTGTTGAACTGATCCTGATAACTTTTCCGGGCAGCGCTATCAGTCGTGCCAAGCGCTGAACTGGCAAGACCTTTGGCCGCCTGTACCAACGATGTTATTGCTGATATACCTGCATTTGCTGCTTTAACTGTCTGTACAGCCTCTGACATACCGTCTTTGCGGTCTGCCAGGTCGGATGCACGTTGCAGATGCGACTGTGCAGAGAAGAAGTTAGTCGGATTATCAAGAGCACTGTTAACTTTCTTGCCGCTGCTCAGACGGTCCTGGGTCTGTGTTAATGCCGATGAAGTCCCTTGAAGGGCCAAGAGGTTGTTACGCATACCTGCTGTCAAAGAAATGTCATTGATTGCCATGGTGAATCTCCTTTTCTTGGATTTTTCGGCATTCTTGCCGAATGGTTATGAAACTATCGTCAATAAAGCACTGGAGTGTGTCAATTCAGAGGTCGCCGTTTGAAATTCATCCCCTCCTTTCACGACCATGATTTCGTCTTTATTTGTTTAAACTTATCGTCCTAACAATCCAAAACTTGAGAAGATATTTCAAAAACCGGAATATTTCTTTACAAAATTATTGGTGTTTATTTTGCATATACATCTTAGGACTTTAATTTCACTCCGGCATATTATGCAGTCCGGTTTGGACGATGACAGCTTCTGCTTTCAACAAACGATAGAGAGTAATCCATGATCAGTGAATCGACGGAGTACATTAAATATTTTCATCCTGAACAGGAAGTTGGCATCGACTTTCATCATGACGGTAAGAGAAAATTTGACAACTTTGGCATCATCAGATCAATTGAAAAGGACTGCGTACATATCGAATTTCACCGGGAATTGCCATCCGGAATTGTTTTCAGGTCTGAAGCCGAATCCGTAATCACCTCATTGGGGGGATGGCTTCACTGCTGCTGTCGCGCAGTGCTTGAAGAAAATATGGACAGTAAGAATTTCAAGCTCAGATTCAGAGGGCCGGTAATTATCCGCCAGCAGAGGGAATATTTCCGTTGGGATGTATACATTCCCCTCCGTTATTCCATTCCGGAGAATCAACAACTTGCCGCGTTGCAGGAAGCATGGACAAACTCCCTGCAGAGTGGGAATATAAGTTCCGCGGTACCAAACCTGCGGCCGCATGAAAACGGATACATAGTTGTCGGTTGGACCAACGGAGAGATTATTCCGCCTCAGAGAGTCAACCTGAGTGGCGGCGGGGTTCGAATTTTAATCAGGGAGGAAGTCGAGATCGGCACTCTGGTTAATCTGGAGATCTTTATCCCACTCCATCGACCAAAGGTGATATACGCTGTTGCCATGGTCCTCAGAATCAACAAACTGCTTCTCATCCGGGATAATCATACCTATTACAGCGTTGCCATGAAATTTGTCTGTCTCGACGAAGAGGGCAGGGAAGACATTATCTCCTACCTGTTCGTCGAGCAGCGCAACAGTCTGCAGGCAAAGATATCTAAAATTTGATTTTTACGGCTCTGTTTTCTTTTTTTCCCCGGAGAGCAGGACCAGATCAACCCTGCGGTTTTTACTCCTCCCTTCAGCTGTCCCGTTGTCAGAAACGGGCTGATATTCTCCAAAACCGGTGGCTGAAAGCTTCTCGGGATCATACTTAGCGTGATCTATCAGGTAACGGAGAACCGTGGTAGCACGTGAAGTAGAGAGCTCCCAGTTGGAGTTAAACTGGGGTGAATTTATGGGAATGTTATCAGTATGGCCTTCAACCCTGACAGGGTTGTCATAGCCGTTCAAAGATGCAGCAACCTTGTTCAGAAGCTGATAAGAACTCTCTTTGACCTCTGCACTCCCAGAATCGAAGAAGCCTGCTTCTTTCAGGCTGACTACAAGCCCCCGCTCGTTTATCTTCACCCCGACCTTACCCGTCGCACTCTCTTTGGCCAGATGGGCATCAATTGCAGCCTTTATTTTCTTGAACTCTTGTGAGTCGGCATGAGTTCGAACTTTTGCACCATCACGCGCATTCTGCCCTTTGCCGGGATAAATTGATTCCGGATGTATTGAGGGAATTTTATTGAGATCTTCAGTATCAATCACCGCTGAACCTTTCGCAGTCCCTGGTTTTGAGTAGCTGAAAGAGTCATGCAGGGAGATAATCAATTGTTCCACTTTCTGCTTGTCAGTCTGGCCCATGGCATAAAGTGTCACAAATACAGCAAAAAGGAGGGTGATAAAATCCGCATAGGAGACGAGCCAGCGTTCATGGTTAGCTTCCTTCTCAGGTTTTTTTGCTCGTTTTCCCATCTATTTTCCCTTTTCACCGGACTTGGTGCCATCATGCAGATAAGCTCGCAGCTTCTGCTCTATAAAATGAGGGTTTTCACCGTTCTGGATTGAGATAAGACCTTCTATCACCATCTCTTTTTGCCCTACTTCAGCTTTGACCAAATGCTTCAGTTTGGTCCCAATAGGGATACAGACAATATTTGCGACCATAAGTCCGTAAATAGTTGCTACAAAAGCAACAGCGATTCCGCTTCCCAGCTTTGAGGCGTCCGACAGATTCCCCATGACGTGGATGAGACCGATAACAGCACCCATTATCCCGATAGTCGGTGCAAAGCCACCGGCAGCTTCGAAAATCTCGCTGCTCATCTTTGCGTGTTCCTCGAAACAGGTCAGTTCAATTTCCATAGTTTCTCTTAATTTTTGGGGATCTATCCCATCAACGACCAATGTAATCCCCTTCTTGATAAACGGGTCCTTGATACTTTTAGTATCCTGCTCCAGAGAAATGAGCCCGTTCTTTCTGGCCTTTGCTGCATAGCCTATAATATTTTTGATAAGCGTCTCGGGATCCATTTGAGAAGGGATGAAGACCTTTTTTACATCTTTCAGTGCAGTTAAAATGCTTTTCATAGAAAAGCTTACAAAGGTCGCGCCTAAAGTCCCACCGAGCACAATAAGGGCAGCAGTCGGCTGCATGATAGCAGCCATATGCCCTCCTTCAGCCAGGTGGCCACCGACTACAGCACCAAACCCCAGAATCAATCCGATTATACTGGCGATATCCATAAGACTCCTGTCACTGGACTAATCACTTGCACTTCGAGACTCAATTATTCCGGCGAGAAAGAAGGCAGGTAGCTTTTTGCCAGTGATCGCTTCAGATACTTCTTCCTGGAATTTGAATCGCCGCGGCGCAGAATACCTGCACGGTACAAGACGATCTTCTCGATGATGAGCTGTGCCGGTTCGCGTACAAGGTAGCGATTTCCGTTTGAGAGCGTGATATGCGTATCCGGCACCTCTTCAATGATTTCAATCATGTCTGAATTCAGATATATTTCAGTCCCATCGAGCCGGTTCAGCTTGATCATGGCACACCTCTCCCTGAAAAAAGTTGCTTGGTTATACAATCGGTCGTAAGAAGGAATTCTTTAGATAATTTCCGGAATACCAGTGACACGCTGATTTCCGGCAAAGGGGATGGGAAGAAAACGGTTTGAACGATTGTCTACTTCAGATAATCGAGCAGGGAGAGCTGGGAGATCTTTGCCGTTGCCGACAAGGCCGCTTGAAACCCCAGCTGCTGCTGGGTCAGTTCGACTGCCAGTTTTGCATAATCGACATTCTGCAGATTTCCGGCGATTGAGTGCAGATTGCTCTTTGTGGTGTCATTCATCTTTGCAGTACTGTCAAGACGCACCAGACGCAACGCCACATCGTTCTGCGCATTGACTATCTGACCGGCACCCGCCTCAAGATTTTTTTCTTCGGCGATAATACCATTCACGCCGTTAACATCATTGTTCTGCACTGCGGTAATCATTTTGTCAAAGGTATCGAGAATATTCGAGTTGCCGTAGGGAGTAACGGCCGGCACCTGGGCACTGCTTCCCGTGAGAACCTGATTGCCTGGAAGATTCAGCTTCTGACTGGTGGATTGACCGATTTCAATGCTTAGCGCCGTTTCATCACCGGAGTAAAAGGGAGCCGTTGCGCTGAAGGGTGGCGTCAAATTGTTGGCTCCACCGAAGACGAATTGGTTTCCCAGTTGCGTATTGCCCATGTCGACCAGCTGCTGCTTCATCGCCTGCAGTTGAGAAACGGCATTCTGGCGCATTGCCGGATCGCTGCTGCCGTTATTTATCGTGGCAACAAGCTCTTTAGTCTGCTGCATGATATCGCTCATTCCCTGGAGGGCAGTACTGGTCACCTTTAGAAACAGTGTCGACTTGGTGATGTTACTGGCATACTGCTCTCCGGCCTTGAGCTGACCATCGATATCGAGTAAGAGATTTGCATTGATCGGATCATCGCTCGGCCGGTTGATCTGTAATCCGGAAGCGATCTGCTCCTGAACACTGTCGAGTTTGGCGCGCGCCTGCTGGATATTGAAAAGGGAATTGTCTGAAGTTATGTTCTGTGTGATTCGCATCGGTCAACTCCTATCGAATAATCCCCATCACCACATCCATCATCTCCGTAACGGTTGTAATCAACTTGGCAGAGGCTTGGTACGAGCGTTGGTATTTTATCAGGTTTGTCAGCTCTTCATCGAGAGAGACACCGGAATTCGACTCGCGCAGCGTGGCCAACTGTTTGCTGAAGGCATTGTCCTGGGCAACGACATTCTTGGACGACTCGACATCCAGACCGATCGAGCTGACCAGCCTGACGTAGTAATTGTTGAAGGAAGCAGTGCCTGCAGTCATGGTCATCGCACTCTGGAGACGGGCAATTTGCAGGGCATTGCTGTTATCGCCGGCAGCAGCGCCGCTTGCGGCAGCAGCAACCTGATCGGAACCGGTAAGCGCCTGGTTGATGGCGATGGAAGCGGCACTTGTCGAGGTCGCAGCAAAGAAATTCAGGCCCGCATTGCCTTTCAGATCCGTACCGCCCGCATGCATGGCGTTCACCGCTCCGACGATGCTCGTCGCCAGTTGATCGACCTGGGAAAGGTATCCGGGAATGATCGTGTCGCGCAGCTGGAGTGTCGCCCAGAGCTCCCCACCGTCGGAAGAGCTGTACATGTTGGCATCGACCGGAGCTGTCACCGTACCGTTGACGTCATGGGCCGTAACTGAATAACTTGTTCCGGAAAGGGTCAGGCTCCCAGCCTTGCTCCCCTGCACAAGATATATATTTCCGCTTACCGGTGGCGGACCGGCAGCGGTGACACCGGAAACGTACACATCGGTAGTCCCGTTGCTGTTCTCGGTAAACTTCACCCCCATCTTTGCTGACAGATCACGCACCAGCTGGTCCCTTTGGTCCCTGATCTCGTTGGCGTTCCCGTTTACCAGTTCAGTACTCGTGATCTGCCCGTTAAGCTGGGCAATATTCGTCAGAATCGCGTTGATGCCGTCAGTCTGGGGGACGAGCGCGGCATTCTCGGTTGCAATGGCGTTAGTTAGGGTCGTGCTGACGGAATGGAAGTTGTCCACCAGAATCTGACCGCGGCTCAAGACCGCCTGACGCTCGGCTGAACCGGCCGGATTGGAGGTCAGGTCCTGCCAGGAGCCGAAATAGTTGGAAATTGCCGCCCCAAGGCCATCATTGGAAACTTCGTTAAAGGTCGGTTCGATCTGCTGCAGGACGTTGGAACGGGCCGTGTCATAGCTCAGGGTCGTCCCGGCATTTACCAACTGCTGCTGCAACAGGCTGTCGTAATTTCTTTCAACTGACGCAATGCGGATACCGCTCCCCAAAGGGAAGCCGTTAACCGTTGTCGAAGAGGCCGCTTCGAGTATCAACCGCTGGCGCGAATAACCTGGAGTGTTGACGTTGGCGATGTTTTCACCGGTCACCTCGATCGCTGTCTGAAAGACGGTGAGACCGTTCCTTCCGACCTCCATGGCCGCATTGAGGCCCATATTATGCCTCCATATTGAACATGACGGCACCGTACTGCCGCTGTTGATAGCCGCCGGAAGAGCCGTAAACATCAAAATTGTGCAGCAGTCTCATCACGAAATTGAGCGACTGGGTCATGGTCGCGGCAAAGCGTTCGGCAATCTCCTGATTCATGGTTGCCGCCTGCCGCACCTTTTTGGCGACCCGATTAAGATCCTTGTACATCCAGGACAGCTCCTTATTCCCCTGTGAATCCAGGAGAGCGGTCAAATCACCGAGCGAAGCATCCGGGGCTAGCCCCTTGCTGATTGCCGCATCCTTGACCGCTTGCCGGAGAGGTACGATCTGCACCTCTATCCGCGCGGCGACCTCTTCTTTCAAACCGTTGAGGGTGCTCATCCCGTCGAGGTTGATGCCGGTGAGCTCGCCCCTTTCCCGTTCCATAAGCGTCAGCAGCTCTTCAAAGAGCATCAATTGAGCAGAAAGCAGTTCTGTCAATCGGGCTGTTTTCATTCAGGAGTGACCTCACCCTGGCTCGCTGAACGGCTTTCTTGCATCTTTTCCACAATCTTTTTCGCCACTGCTTCCGCATCGACCCGGTAGGTCCCGTTGCTGATCTGTTCCTTCAAAGCCGAGATTTTCCGGCTTCTTTCGTCTGACGGCTGGGAAGCCGACTGTTCGAGCCTGGCAATATCTTCCTTACTGATGGAGATATTGACACGATCACTGCCGATTCTGCGGGCCGATTCCCCGTTCTGTGCTGCTTCGCTGTTCCGTCCCGCTTCACTGCCGCGCCCCGCTGGTTCGTTCTTGTAGGGGTTAAGCGTTGGGATCATTCTCTCATTGTCAATCTTCATGGCCTGCACCTCTTTGATCTGCGTGGACAAGAGCCTGGAGATTTTTCGTGTAGGCATGTGCAGCTTTCCCCTGGTTATCCTTGGCAAGCTCTTGATTTATGATTTTCGCGAGTCCGAGTGACCCACTATCCGCAACTGCCTTTGCATATTCCTGATCCAGAAGGGAGCGGTACATCTCTCCCCCCTTGCCGCCATCGGTCAACGCATCGCCCTTGCTCGCACTCCGCATTGATTTGAGCATCAGGCCGACAAACAGTGCCTCGAATTCACTGGCAACTTTTGCCGCTGCTTTGTCCCCCTTATCGACACTTTGCGGTGAAACTTTAATGAGTTGCTGATTTTTTATCCCCTGAGCAGAAATTCTCTCTGGAGAACCGGTTGTTACGTCCATATCCCACCCCTTGTCGTCGGCTGCTAGATGACCGTGAACTCCGCCTGCAGCGCTCCGGCCGCCTTGATCGCCTGCATGATGCCGATCAGGTCGCGTGGCGTTACACCGAGGGTGTTCAGCGCCCGTACCACATCGCCGATCGATGCCCCGGCGCTGAGGAGCGCGAGGCCGCCTTCATCTTCCTTCACCTGGACTGTCGTCTTGGGCACTACCTTGGTTTCACCAGTGCTGCTGAACGGCTGCGGCTGGGAAACCTTGGGAGTCTCCTTGATGTACAGGGTCAGATTACCATGCGAAACGGCGACGGTCGAGATGCGAACATTGTCACCGATGACGATGGTTCCGGTCCGTTCGTTCATCACCACTTTGGCGACGATGTCCGGTTGGACTTCGAGCCGTTCAAGATCTGCGACAAACTCCACCGTCCGACCGCTGTACAGCAACGGGATAGTAATCTCCACTGCCCCTGGATCGCGGCACGAAGCCAGCTTGTCCCTGAATTTTTCATTGATTACCGCCGCCATGCGCGAGGCCGTGGTGAAATCAGGTTGGCGCAGATTCAGCTTAAGAATGGTCAGGTTAATCAGTGTGTTGGGAATTTCCCGCTCCACCAGAGCCCCCTCCGGCACGCGACCGGCGGTGGGGTGGTTCTTCTGGGCTGAAGCCGCCTGGCCGCCATAGGAAAATGAATTGGTCAGCACGCCGCCCTGGGCCAACGCATAGATCTGGTTATCGCCACCCTGGAGAGGTGTCATGAGCAGAGTCCCGCCGGCAATGCTCTTGGCGTCGCCCAGAGAAGAGACCAGCACGTCCAGCTTGGTTCCCATCTTGGCAAACGGAGGCAGAGTCGCCGTCACCATGACTGCCGCCACGTTCTTGACGGTAATATCGGAACGGCTGACCGTCACCCCCATCCTTTTGAGGGCGTTAACCAGGGATTGTACCGGAAACTTAGTCTGATCACTGTCACCGGTGCCGTTCAGGCCGACAACGATACCGTAGCCGATGAGCTGATTCTCCCGCACCCCTTCAAACCCGGCGATATCCTTGATGCGGATTGCAGCGGCAGTGTGCGGCAGCGACAGGAGTAGGAGAAGAGTTATGGCGATTGCTGTTTTCATTGTCCACCCGATCGAGGTAATCCTCGTCCCGATTCCCACCCGACTTACAACGGCCAGATGAAATCGAGAATCTGTGTCAGCCATCCCGAGTTCTGACTGCTGCTGATCAGACCGTTGCCAGAGTAGGTGATATGCGCATCAGCGACGGAACTTGACATGACCACGTTATCCGGACTGATGTCCCAGGGCCGGACCGTGCCGTTCAGGATGATGATCTGTTCTTCATTGTTGACCTTGACGTTCCGTCTGCCTTCGATGGAAAGATTGCCATTGGCGAAGACATCCACAACCTTGGCGGTGATGGTCGCATTCAGGTCATCCTTGCGCGATGTCGAGCCGGCGCCATCAAATTTGCTATTGGTACTGGCATTGACCAGATTGCTCAGATCCATCCAGTTTTTGAAGCCGGTCATATTGGTTTCCAGCCCCATGAAATTGGGGATGCCCGCCGAGATACTCGTTTTTCGGCTGTTCCCGGAAGCGGCCTGTTTACTGGCACTGGCTGCCTCTGCAATGACGATAGTCAGCGTGTCACCCTTGCGCCTCGCCTTCATATCCTCGGCAATACTGACTGACGATGCCTGCCAGAGTGAGCCGTTCGAATAATTCGGGGCCGGAACCTTTTCCTGATCGACAGCCCGGGGAAGCTGGGCCGTAGCACAGGCGCTGAGGAACAGGCATGACAGCAGCAGATATATTCTCACGTCGATTTCTCCTTTGCCAGATCAAAAATCGACTTTGACCGTGTTGGCATCGACCACTCGTGCCGGGATCTCTTTGAGGGAAGCCATGTTCTGCACCATCACCGTGTCACCTTCCGCACCGGCACTTCTCACTTTCCCGTTGGAGGTCAGCCGGAGCACTTTATTCTCCAGGATAATCGTCACCAACTGGCCGCTCTTGACCAACGGCACCTTTTCAAGGTAGTCGGCCCGGAGAGGTGTGTTAGCGCGGATACCGAGCCGTGCCCTCTGTCCGAAGGCTTCATCAATGGTATAGCAGATCCGTCCGGAAAGTTTGGACAGATCCCTCTTTTGCAGTGCCACATCCCTGAGACTGATTACCTCGCCACGATCAAGGGAGCGCGTCGCAACAACGACCTCCCGCAGCGCTTCAACTTCCACTTTAACCGGGACATTCCGTTCCAGCCGGTCATTGACCCTGATCAGGAGGGCAAGATTAACGCTCCCCCAACCCTCCCACTGGGCTGGAGCAATGACCTCGTAGTCGGTCTTGCCCAGCGGCAGGGTAAGGTCGTCTTTGTAGTCGATGTTCCTGATTGTCACTTCGACTCCCAGGTTAGCAGTCCGGCTGCGCACATAATGCGTCAGTACCTGTTCGATCGTGTCTCTGCTGATAGTGGTTTTCTCAACGGCAAAGGATGCCGTTGGCGGGACGCCGAGGCACTGCAGGATCAGCAAAAATAGGATGATAATACGCGTTTTCATCAGGTTCAACCCTCACTCAGCCGGATAAACCGGCTCGGTGCATTATCGTTTCAGATTGTTCGCCTGCTGCAGCATCTCGTCGGCAGCCTGGACCGCTTTAGAATTTATCTCGTAGGCACGCTGGCTGGTTATCATATTAACCATCTCTTCCATGACACTCACATTGCTCATCTCCATGAACCCCTGACCGAGAGTACCGAGACCGTTATGCCCTGGCGTACCCGTCGCAGCCGATCCGGAAGAGTCCGTCGGCTGATAGAGGCTGCGTCCCAGGCTGGACAGGCCGGCCGGATTGGAGAAATTAGCCAGCTGGATGGTCCCCACACTGGCAGGAGTGTTCTGCCCAGGCTGCATGACCGATACAGTACCGTCGTTACCGACGGTGACCTTGGTGGCATTGTTGGGAATCGCTATTTCCGGCAGCAGCGGATAGCCATCGGAATTCACCATCCGACCGGTGCTGTCCTTTTTGAAGGCGCCGGCTCTCGAATAGGCGGTGCTCCCGTCCGGCATCTGGATCTGGAAGAAGCCGTCACCTTCTATGGCCAGGTCCAGTTCAGCGCCGCTCTGATTGACAGCACCAGGCGTAAACACCTTGGTCACTCCGGCGGCCTTTGAACCGAGTCCGATCTGGATTCCCGAGGTTATCTGGGTAGAATTTGTGGAAGGAGCACCGGTCGTTTTCAAGTTCTGATACATCAGGTCCTGGAAATCAGCCCTGCTTTTCTTGAACCCTGAGGTATTAACATTCGCAAGGTTATTGGCAACCACATCTATGTTCAATTGCTGGGCCTGCATTCCAGAGGCTGCTGTCCATAAAGCCCTTATCATTGTTCTCCTCCTTGTAAATGTTTCCAAGACTCTCAACCTGGACGTGTACTTCCTACATTGAGCTAGAGCTTTCCGAGTTCATTCACTGCCTTATCCTTCATTTCATCATGGCTTTTCATTACCTTTTGACAAGCTTCGAAAAATCGGTTCGTTTCTATGAGTTGTGCCATTTCCTGAATAGCGTTGACATTTGAATCTTCAAGAAATCCCTGCTGAACGCGGGTATTGCGGGCTGAAACAGGGTACGATTGTTCATCTGCGGGAACAAAGAGAGTACTGCCTACCTTCTTTAAAGAATAAGGCTTGGGGAAGTCTACGATGTCCAGAGTAGCAACATCTTTCCCTGCTACGCTTATACGACCTTTCGAGTCGATATCAAGCTTGCCGCCAGGAAGCGATATCGTACCACCTCCTTGCACCTCATATCCCTCATTGGTTAGCAGTTTTCCGTTTGAACCCAGATGGAATCTCCCTTGCCTGGTGTAAGCAGTCCCTTGGGGGGTGTTCACAACAAAAAAACCATCTCCCTCCAAAGCAAGGTCAAGAGTATTCCCGGTCTGCCTTGTTGACCCTGCAGAATAATCAGTATCCATCCTGTCACCAGCCTGGTTTGGATTCGCAGCATTGTCCAAAAGGCTCTCGAACATTATCCGGTCCTTTTTAAAACCTGCAGTGCCGATGTTTGCAAGGTTGTTTGCAACAACGTCAAGTTTCTTCATTGCGATCAGATTACCGGAAAGTGCTGCATACATTCCGCTGTCCATAAACGACTCCTTGCTATGGTTTTGCTCTTATTCAAACTTCTCCACTGACCATCAACACTAATAACATTTCATCTTACTTCTCAGTCGAACATGTGCCTGACTGTTTAATTGGGAAATCCGTGATTCGGTAAGATCAAGAATCTCCCCTATCTCTTTAAGGTTCAACTCTTCGAAATAGTAAAGTGTTACGACGATCCGTTCTTTTTCAGGCAAGGAGTCAATGGCCTTTGTCAGCCCTTCTAACATCTGACGCCCCATCACCTGATTTTGAGGGTTCTCTCCCCCCTTGTCCTCGATTATATCGAGAAGACTGTAAGAACTCCCGTCATCGCCCAGCCACTCATCGTTCAGACTTGTAAATGAGTTACCGCGAACCTCATCGAGAAGTTGAAAATAGTCATCCAGTTCCATTCCTATGAAGGCAGCAATCTCTTCACTCGCAGGGTTTCTTCCGAGCTGTTGCTCCAACTCGTACAGTTTACGGTCAAGACTTTTTAACTTCTCTCTTAGTGGCCTTGTCATCCAATCCTGTGAGCGAAGCTCATCTATAATAGTGCCGTTGATCCGCTGTTCAGCAAAAGTTTTAAACTTCACTCCCCGGTTTGGATCAAATCTTTCAGCTGCAGCAACCAGACCAAGATATGCAGCACTTAACAACTCCTCCTTGTCGACGTGAGGAGGAAGTTTTGCGGACATCTTACCGACGAGGAGACTGACAAGCGGGATGTGGGAGACTATCAACTCATCCCTTCGGAGTAACGCTCCTTGTTGAGCCTGCTGGTTGTAAGGGTTTGCCGATGAGTTCATATTTGCTCCACTATTTGCTCTGAAAAATTCTCAATACATCCGATCAGTAAAGGCGTTTGAATTTCAATTAAAAGAGTTTCCCTTCGCACACATGAATATATTTGCAAGCTTTCTTCTGTTAGCAATTACGATATCCTCAGGGATTCGCACTCCTGTGCTGTAATATGAAATCGGTATCCTGCACCCAAGATGTGCATTGAGAACAGTACCGAAGGTCTCACTCTCATCCATTCTTGTAAAGGCCAGACCACTGATTGGAAGGGTGCAGTACTGGGCTATAATCTCCTGTAGTTCTCTGTCTCTGGTAGTTGCCGATATGCAGAGATGAGTTTCGACTGTGTGGCAACACCCGGAAAGAGCCTTAAGTTGATGCAATTTCTTCTGATCCTTGTGGCTTCTTCCAGCTGTATCAACAAGAATAAGATCCTTTTCAGAATGCTCCTTGAGAGTCTTTTCCAGGTCAAGCAGATCGTCCAGAACCACTAAGGAGACAGTGCCCAACTCTGAGCTCTCTCTGAGCGATTGCAACGCCCCAAAACTTCTTTTGTCATCAGTCAGTAGTGTCACTGATAACCCCTTACGCCTGAAGGTGGAGGCCAGCTTTGCCGCAGTCGTCGTCTTGCCGACGCCGGTCGGACCGACAAGAGCAATAATTCGTTGGCCCTGTAGACCCTTTTTTAAAGGTGCCTTACACTTGATCATCCTGACGAGCGTTTCGGCCAACATGACATCAAGCTCCTCCCTTTCGGCTCCCTGTTCGATCAGAGGCCTCAAGGATTCCAGCAGCTTACCCACGTACTCCTCAGCCAATCCGGCATTGCAGAGCTCTTCGGTTATCTGAGCCAAAAGGGGATTCTCTTGAGAAATATTCCTGATCGTAGTTTCTCCAACATCCGTAAACTGTCTAAACACGACCGGGATATCATTCCTTCCTTTGGCCGCTATACTCTCCATAAGAAGTTTCTTGAACTTGCCGAGCTTATCCGGACTGATGTTTATTGAAGGAGATATGTCAACTGACGGGAGCACTTCTGTTCCCCCTCGCCATTTTTCAGGCTGTGAACACTTCAGATCCCGAGCGGTGTCATTTTTCTGAGACAGCCTCTCCACCTGTTCCCGCAGTTCCTTAAGCTCTCGTGCAATCGGCCCCAGCATGGAATTTTGAAACGCCTCTCTCGTGGTACCCCCCTCCTCCTCTGGCAACTGTTGAGGAGCCGAGGGTGTCGGCGGCTGTGGTGCAAGGGCAGCTGTCACTTCCACAAAAGGCTTGGAGAATATACCCATGATGCCTTTACGCCGGTTTTTTCTGGAATTGAGAACCAGAGCGTCAACTCCGAATTCGGCTTTGACCATTCTCAATGCCGCTGGCATATCATCAGCTTGAAATGTTCTAACTAGCATTGAGATTCACCACCCCTATCGACTTGATTTTAATGTGCGGGGGGATCTCATTGTGCGAGATCACCGTGAGATTTGGAATGAAACGCTCTGTCAACTTTTTCACATGACGTCTTATCGAAGAAGAGGTGAGCAGAACCGGAGAGGAGTTGGAAAGCTCAAACCGTTCCATGGACTTCTGAATGTTGGTAACGAACCTTTGAGCAATAGCCGGCTCGATCCCAACGAAACTACCTTGTTCCGAAATTTGCACTCCGTCTGTCACTTTCTCCTCTAAATCATGGTCCATGGAAAGCAGGCAGAGTGTATCATCCTTATTTTTGTGCTGTTCTATGATATATCGTCCCAATTCCTGTCGGACACATTCTGTCAGTGCTTCAGGATCTTTTGTAATTGTTCCGTAATCGGCAAGGGTCTCAAGGATCGACCGAAGATCACGTATGGAGACGTGTTCTTTCAGAAGATTTTTCACAACTTTCAACACAATCCCAATATTCAGCAGAGAAGGCACAAGATCTTCAACCACCCTTGGACACGTAGCAGCAAGATTATCAAGAAGCACCTGCAGCTCCTGGCGACCTACCAGTTCGTAAGCATGTTTCTTGAGAATCTCGCTTAAATGAGTAGCGATAATGGTCGTCTTATCAACTACTGTATATCCGTTACGCTGCGCCTCTTCACGCTCGCTCGACTTGATCCAGGAAGCGGGAAGGCCGAATACCGGCTCAATGGTCTTTACCCCCTGTATCACCCCGCTACTCTCTCCTGAATCCATGGCAAGAAACTGACCAGTCAACTCACCGCCACCGACTCTCCCTCCCCTGATAATGATATTATATTCATACGGCTTCAACTGAAGGTTGTCATGGATATGGATGGGAGGGACAATAAAGCCCATCTTGGTTGCAAACAGCCTGCGAATGGAGTGAATCCTTTCCAGCAGCTCCCCTTTCTGGGATTCATCCACCAACGGCACCAGACCATACCCTACCTCAAGCTCCAAAATCTCAAGCGGCCTGATCGAAGATATCTGTTCTTCCTTCTCAGATATTTTATGTGGTTCGCCTGCACTATCTTCACCTTCAGCTACCATTTTTTCCTTTGCTATTCCAGCCACAAGGTACATAGCTCCGGAGAGTATAAAGAGTGGTAAATGAGGAAGTCCGGGGGTGAGAGCGAAGGTGAACAGAACTCCGGATACAATATAAAATGCCCTCGGATACGCAAGCAGTTGCTTTGTAACTTCATGACCAAGGCTCCCTTCATCCGCAGAACGGGTAACGACCATAGCTGCGGCAGTGGAGATAATTAATGCAGGGATCTGGGCAACCAGCCCTTCACCTATAGTAAGTAGAGTGTAGTTAGTTAATGCGTTTTCAAGTGGCATCCCCTTTTGCACTACACCGATAATGAACCCCCCAATGAGATTTACTAAAACGATGAGTATACTTGCTACAGCATCACCTCTGACAAATTTACTGGCACCATCCATGGAACCATAGAAATCAGCTTCACGTGAAACTGTCTGCCGGCGTTTTTTTGCCTCTTTGTCATTGATGACTCCGTTCGACAGGTCCGCATCTATGGCCATCTGCTTCCCCGGCATTGCATCAAGGGTGAACCTCGCAGCAACTTCTGCGATACGTCCAGCACCCTTGGTAATAACAACGAAATTTATGATGACCAGAATGAGGAAAATGACAGCTCCAATCACATAGTTGCCACCGACTACAAACTGGCCGAAGGCCTTGATGACATCACCGGCTGCTTCAGCGCCTTCGTGCCCATGGAGGAGAATGAGCCGCGTAGATGCAATGTTCAATGCGAGACGGAACAGGGTCGTAACAAGAAGGACCGAAGGAAAAACTGAAAAATCCAGGGGGTGCTCAGTGTAAAGCCCCACAAGCAGGACAGCGAGAGCGATGGTAATGTTTGCAGCCAGAAATATATCAAGAAGGAAGGGAGGAAGGGGTACTATCATCAGAGCCAGGATACCTATGAGCGCAACTGCCATGTAGACATCTGCATTACTTCTCCCGGCAGGTGGGTGAATCAGCGTTTTAGCTTCAGTACTCGTCATGACAATGGCACCCATCCGATTAAAAGGATTCTCGATAGACATAACATTGCAACCGATATGCCAGAGATCAGTTCAGCTTAACAATTCAGATTTTAACTTGGTAAGTTGCCGGGATATGGGGTAATCGAGATGAGAATTTATCAACAGTGAAAGGTGTCGCGACTTAATCGGGCAGAGGAAGGCAATATTTTGAATGACGCAGGGTCAATGTTTTGACCGCAGAGAGAGACGTGGACATTCGTCAACAGGGTTGCGTTCTGCAGTCGACGATGCGATGGTCAAAATCAGTCACACAAATTAATGCTGGCATATTTGAGCTCAAGAACGAGTGACTTCATTAAGCTTTTGAATACTTTATCGGCAGGATAAAACTCAACTTGAATACTGATGGGGGAAGGGATCCTTGGCACCTGCTTGTTTCAAACAGCCTGAGAATAATAACTTTTGATTTTGACCAGATACTCTCGTGTTTCGCGAGGCAGCGCCTTGCCTTTGTCCACGTTTCCCGGCCCCCAGTTGTAGGCGGCAAGTGCTGAATTCAGGTCCCCTTTATACCTGTCAAGCATATCACTGAGAAATCTGGTCCCGGCCATAACGTTCTGCTCCGGATCAAAAGGCTCGGTGACACCCAGACTTTTTGAAGTAGCTGGCATAAGCTGCATCAGGCCTTGAGCCCCTGCCCGGGAAACAGCCCGGACATTAAAGTTGCTCTCGACTTTTATAACAGCACGAATAAGCGCTTGGTCCACACCGTAGCGCCTGGCTGCCTTAAGGATAATCGTCTCCAGAAAAGATCCGCTCACTGCTCCACTATTTTCTTTATATGGGGAGACATTCGTGACTTTCGTAACTACCGAATCACCGGCAACAGCAACTTTAGTGGAAGGTGGTTCGTCTACAATCAAGGCTTTTGCGACAGGCGGTTCTATAAAGGTAAAGGCTGACAGCAGAAGTTGCACCGGGTTTTTGTAGTCTGATTGTGATCTGCCTGTAGGGTCATCTGAAAGTGAAATAGCATTTTTTATCATTTTCAGGCGAAGCATCTCTGCTGCCGAGTCAGCCGGGATGCCTCCCGTCCCTTGCTGCCCCCCGCCCTCAACTGCTGCTCGAAGGGTCTCTGCAAACGTCGCCCTCTCTACGGGAGAATTCCCCTTGCACTGAGTCGTATTCCGCCGGGCAAACAGTGCTGCCAGTTCGTTCTCAACCGGGTTTATCGACATTGCCACCTCTTATTACTTTGGAAGCTACGCAGAAAGTGCCGAAACACTCAACTTACCGGCCAAATTCTTCTTCTTCAATTTTTCGAGAAGTGTTGTTCGTTTGAGATTCAGAAGAATTGCAGCTTCCTTTTTATTTCCAGCACTCTTTTCCAGAGCCTGCATGATCAGCCTGTCTTCAAATTCGGATACTGCGCTGTTAAGACAGAGTCCATTTTCAGGCAAAGTCAAATCTTCGTTCTTCACCAATGTTTTCATATTCTGGAATTTTTCGGGAAGATCATTTCTGGAAATTATGCCGCTTCCCTTAAGAACCACCAGGCATTCAACGAGATTCTCCAACTCCCGGACATTGCCAGGCCAATCGTAACTGCACAGCATATCCATGGCAGGACTATCAATCCCTTTAATTTTTTTCTTGCATGCAAGGTTAAACTTTTCGATAAATCTGCTTATAAAAACAGGAATATCCTCTCTGCGCTCACGCAACGGCGGGATAACAATCGGTATAACGGAAAGACGGTAATAAAGGTCTTCCCTGAACTCCTTTGCCGCAACTAGTCGCTCCAGATTCTGATTTGTAGCAGCAATGATCCTTACATCTATTTTTTTGAGTTGATGCGAACCAACCGGTTCCAGTTCGCGTGTCTGCAATACCCTAAGCAGCTTAGCCTGTAGTCGAATCTTCATCTCACCGATTTCGTCAAGAAAAATAGACCCACCATCTGCCAACTCGAAACGACCGAGTCTGTTTGCTATGGCTCCAGTAAAAGAGCCTTTCATGTGCCCGAACAGCTCGCTTTCCAAGAGTTCGTCAGGAATGGCAGCACTGTTGATCGGCACGAAGTTTTTATTTTTTCGTTTACTTAAATCGTGAATAGCCCTGGCTACCAGCTCTTTTCCTGTCCCGGATTCTCCCTGAATCAGAACAGTTGCATCCGAATCAGCGACTTTCTCGATCAACTCAAAAATTGCGAGCATTTTCTTACTATGACCGATCATATTCTGGAAATAAGATTGGTTATTGATATGCGGCACTGCGTTAAAGGCGCTACTTTGCAGAGAATAATGCTCAATTCCCCTACTTACCTGCAATTCCAAAACAGACAGCTCAAAGGGTTTAGCCATGTAAAAGAAGGCACCTGCCTTAAGAAGATCGGCTGTCATCTCAAAATTGGCAAATGCACTGTACGCCAGCACGACAATTTCAGGTCGCATGGCCTTCAACCTTTTAATGAATTCTAGCCCATTCATTCTGGGCATCATAAGATCGGTTATGACCAACTGCGGGTCTGTAAGATTGATCTTCTCCAGCGCATCCTGCCCGTCAAATGCCTGAAAAACCTTGTATTTTTTATGGCTTAAAAACATCGAGACAATTTCCCGCGTACTTTTGTCATCATCGACGATCATTACTCTTACTTCATCCATACTACTCCCCACAGACATCGATAATTAATTGAATAGCAGCGTATATCTTTGCAGTTAATCTAAGTGTTTATACTCTATCAGTTTTCCAGAATGTGTCCAGCCTATTATAAGTATTTGCTTGTCATTTCAAACATGAATCGAAATGAATTCACCAATAACAGAAAAACACCTAATGTTCCCCATATACTGGCCGATAGAAAAAGTGGGACTAAGTTCTGAATATCTGTCTGACCAACCGGGTAAAGCAAAATAGATCAACCGAAGGAGAAGAACATGCCGATGAAGCCCGCGGAAAAAACAGGTGAAGTTATTCAACTTGTCAGTTTCAAGCTTGATTCCGAGGAGTATGCCATTCATGTGCTCAAGGTCATAGAGGTAATCCACATGTCCAAAGTTACGCGTGTCCCTAACGCTCCCGGCTTTGTAAAAGGGGTTATCAACCTCAGAGGGAAAGTAATCCCTATCATTTCCCTGCGCAGCAGATTCAACCTTGGCGAAGTAGAGTATGCAAAAAAAACTCGGATAATGATAATCGACGTTGCAGGTACATTAATGGGCTTCATCGTTGATGCAGTCTCCGAAGTTATCCGAATCCCCGCAGGAGAAATCCAGATCACACCTTCAGTGGCTTCAGGGTGTATTGAGCAGGATTGCATGTCAGGAGTCATCAATATAGGGGGGAAACTGCTTATCCTCCTCTCGCCGGAAAATATATTTACCGTAGATGAAACAAGAAAATTCAGCAGCACGGTCTGCACTGCAGAAAGTGTTGAAGCGCCAGAGTGTAATGCTCTTTAACCGTGGATGAGGTGAAAGATGGAATTGATATGTGAAGATCCTGAATTACTGGAAGCCTTCTTAACAGAGTCGTCCGAGCTATTGGAAAAACTGGACGACGATCTGGTTTCATTGGAAAAGTCGCCGGCAGACAAAGATCTTCTTAACAGAATCTTTCGCAGCATTCATACCATCAAGGGGACCGCAGGGTTTCTCGACTTCAATCTCCTGGTGAAAGTCACTCATAACACTGAGGACCTGCTCAACAGGTTACGTAAAGAGGAGTTGAAAATATCAGCAGGGATCATGGATGTTATTCTTGAAGCAGTCGATCTGGTCAAGCTCCTGGTTAACGATATAAAAAACGGCGACATTCAGGAACGCCAGATAGAGGGTATTCTTGGGAAACTCGCTCCATTTCTCTCGGGGGTTGCACAGCCACCCCCCTCTTCAGATAAAGCGGAGAAAATATGCAGCGCCCCGCTCTCTGCCAAAGTGAACGTTCCTTCTGATCTCATTCAGAAAGTAGAGAATCCGGCAGAGAAAAAAGTGTCGGAGCCCACCGAAAACTCGACGGTCAGGATTGATGTCAAAAGGCTTGACGACCTGATGAATCAGGTAGGGGAGCTGATCCTTGAACGAAACAGGATGATGCAGTTGAATAACGACTATCAAAACGGAGTAAACCTGCCTGTTTTTGCGCAGGAGTTAACCAGGCTTGCAAAAAGAGTGAATTTAGTAACATCTGAGCTGCAAATGCAGGCCATGAAGATGCGAATGATCCCTGTCGAGAAAATATTCAAGAAATTCCCTCGAATAGTCCGTGATCTCGCCCGGAATCTCGGTAAGGAAGTAGAACTTCAACTGCATGGAGAGGAGACGGAGTTAGACCGATCAATCGTCGATGAACTCAGCGATCCCCTCGTCCATCTAATCCGCAACGCTCTCGACCATGGCGTTGAATCTCCGGACGATAGAGTCGCACGGGGTAAATCGAGGAGCGCAACAGTAATTCTTTCAGCTTCTCACGAAGGGAACAAAATCGTCATCAGCATTAAGGACGACGGGCGCGGAATTGATACAACTGCTGTTGGGCGAAAGGCCGTGGATAAAAGTGTAGTGACCGCAGAGCAGCTGGCAAGCATGGGCAAAAGAGAGATAATCGATCTCATCTTTCTTCCCGGTTTCTCTACCGTTGAAAAAGCTTCCGACATCTCCGGACGGGGAGTGGGGATGGACGTCGTCAGAACTAATATCAAAAAACTAAACGGGATTATTGAGGTGAAGAGTGAGCCGGGCCAGGGAGCGGAATTCATTCTCAGGCTACCACTGACACTGGCTATAATCCAGTCACTTCTTGTAGAAGTGGAAGGCGAAACTTACTGTGTGCCCCTATCAATGGTCCTCGAAACCATTCGTATTGATAAAAGCACGTTTCATCATGTCGGAAAACAGGAAGTACTCAGACGAAACGAAGAAGTACTCCCTCTAATACGCCTGAACAGATTATTCGGCATTGAGGAGGATGCCAACGCCAGCCCCTTCTGTTACATAGTGATAGTCGGGATAGCAGAGAGAAGACTCGGGTTGATTGTCACAAAACTCCTTGGACAGCAGGAGGTTGCCATCAAATCACTTGGAAAATATCTTTCTGATATCCCCGGAATTGCCGGTTCGACCCTTTTGGGCGACGGCAGGGTCACGCTCATTGTTGATCCTGCGGGGTTGATCGAAGGTGAAAGCGGGATTAGCAACCTGAATTGTGGCAAGGGAGTACAGTAACGTGACGGGGAAAGACCATAATGCAAATCATTCTGCGGATAAAATCTCCGACTTGGATTTTGAGGTCCTCAAGGACTTTATTTACAGGCACTGCGGAATTTTTTTCCATGCGACGAGAAAATGTTTTCTCGAAAGCCGTGTTACTCGCCGTATGACAGCAACCGACATAAAGAGTCCCGCTGATTATTGCAGGTTTCTAGCAAGTGGAACAAAAGGGAGTGAAGAGCTTAGAGAGCTGTTGAACGAACTCACTGTCACTGAAACCTGCTTTTTCCGTAATACTGCACAGCTTAGCGCTCTTGAAAACAAATTTCTCCCCGAAATAGTAGCGAGCAAGTCAAAAACAGGTTTTCGCAAATTGCGTATCTGGAGTGCCGGTTCATCATCAGGAGAGGAAGCGTACACCCTGGCTATGATTTTATCGGAAAAGCGCTCAACCATCCTTAAGGATTGGATCATTGAAATTATCGGAACGGATATCAACGAATCCATACTTGCAAAAGCGAAAGAAGGAATCTATAGCGCCTATTCAGTCAGACACACGCCCGAACCCTATCGGAAGAAATATTTCAGCGAAGCTGCCCCTGATCGTTTCATTCTTTCTCCGGAGATAAGGCAATCAGTTGTTTTTTCGCGTCTTAACCTCTATGAAGACGGCAAGATGGTTTTCATGAAAAGTTTCGACTTCATCTTTTGTGCAAACGTTCTGATCTACTTCGACACCGCATCAAAAACGAAGGTAGTCCAACACTTTTATAACAATTTGCAATCGTACGGATATTTTTTTGTTGGGCAGGCTGAATCCCTGCATGGAGTATCCGACAAGTTCAAGACGATTCATTTTCCAAGTGGCATCGCCTACAGGAAGTGAGAGAAAAATGGAAAATTCAGACATGCTTGCCCGAGCCAGATTCCTTGTTAAAGACGTAACAAGCCTCCCGACTATTCCTGCAGTCGTTACCAGAACTCTTGAGCTTCTAAGCAGGTCAGAAGTGGAACTTGATGAAATTGTTGATCTGGTTCTCACTGACCAGGTACTTGCCGCACGTGTGATCAGGATGGTGAACTCTCCTCTTTACCGCCCGGCTCTGGAGATTCATTCGGTCAAGCATGCACTGATCTACCTTGGACTCAGCAAAATCAGGGAGCTTGTTCTCTCGTGTACACTCATAGGCTTGTTCAAGAAACAAGACGGCCCCATAAATATCAGAACATTCTGGGAACACTCATTCGGCGTTGGAATCGTTGCCAGAGTGATTGCCGAAATGGCTCACTACCCTCACAGTGAAAAGGCCTATCTTTCAGGCATTGTCCACGACATCGGCAAGGTATTCCTGAACCATTACATGAAAGAGGATTTCCAGAAAGTACTTGAACTGATTCAAAAAGAACCGCAAAAACTCATAGATGCTGAAGCTCGGCTCATCGGGACAACACATTGCCATATAGGGATCTGCATCGCCAGCACCTGGAATTTCCCGGAGGATTACTGCGAAGCGATCTTAAGTCACCACACTCCGGAGGAAGCAGTTCTGAACCCGCTGCTGACCGCAATAGTGAATCTTGCAGACCTGTTCTGCTCGGTCAGGGGATTGGGTTTTGGAAGCGGCGAATGGGTCAGCTTCGAACTGGCCAAAGAGGAAGGTTGGCGCATACTGGAAAAGTTTTCACCAGACAAACTCTCCTTTGATGCTGAGAAGTTCTGTTTCGAACTTGATGACAAGATCCCGGAAATCAGAAATCTCGTCAAATCAATCTATTAAAAAATGAAGCGCCCTCAGCAAGTCGCGAGGTATCAAGCAAGTATTTTGACGTCTCACATCGAAGCAAGCTTCGAGGAATTTACCCGCACAGATTAAAGCACGACGAAGGAGAATCTCATGCAAATGTTAATTGTAATACTGCTGTCGGCTTTATTAGCTGGATGTGGGGACCCTCCTTCTGAAACCAGTACTCTATCCAGGACTCAATCTGCTAATCTTAACACCCGCACAAGCGGAACCATAACAATATCATTCGGAAATCTGAGTTCTGCAATAGTATGTCATGATGTAAGCGGAATCAGATTCTGTAGATATTCAGGACCAGTAACAATCCGACACTGAGGTGAAATGACGCATCCCGCAGCAAGCTGCGAGGTATCAAACAAGTATTTTGATGTTTCACATCGAAGCAAGCTTCGAGGAATTTACCCGCAGATATTAAATGGAGCAGATCAATGCTTTATGCCGATCAGGAAAAAATCCGTGTACTTGTGGTGGACGACTCTTCCTTTATAAGACTCGCCATCAGAAAAATTCTCTCCCGCGATCAGGAGATCGAGGTAGTAGGGGTCGCGGCAGACGGTCGCGAAGCGGTTGAACTGGCCCTCAAGCTAAAGCCAGATGTGATTACCATGGACATCGAAATGCCAGTGATGGACGGGATCTCCGCTGTGAAGGAGATTATGGCGTCGCATCCGGCTAGAATCCTTATGGTTTCGACTCTGACCAGGGAAGGTGCCAGGGCAACTTTCATGGCTTTGGAAGCGGGAGCACTGGATTTCGTGCTTAAAAACACGAACGATTCATTCGAATCACGCGATCAGTTCAGAGACGAATTGCTCCGCAAGGTCAAGGGTGTTTACTCACACCGCTCTCACGCGGTTTTATCCAGTAGGCCTCCTCAGGCTCCTCCAGAAGTAAAAAAGGATTCGGGCGGGATCATCCATTCACATCTTGTTGCCGTAGCGATCGGGACATCTACCGGCGGCCCGGCGGCCTTAAAGGAAGTGCTTATCAGAGTACCCGGCAACTTCCCCCTCCCCATAGTGGTTGCCATTCATATGCCCATGCCTTTTACAGGGCACTTTGCCGAGCATCTGAACGCCAAATGTCCTCTCGATGTTGTAGAAGCAGCTGACGGCGATCTGCTGACACCAGGTCGTGTATTCATATCACCGGGGGGACAGCACACAACCTTCGTTGAGAAAAGAGGCCAGATTATCATTAAGACTCTTCCCTCCTCTGACTTCCCTAAAAATTTCTATATCCCTTCTGTTGATATAATGATGACCAGCCTGGCAGATGCGTGCAGCGGCCCAGTGCTTGGAGTGATTCTCACCGGGATGGGAAATGACGGTTTCAAAGGGATGCAATATCTGAAGGCAAAGGGAGGAATCACCCTTGTGCAGGATGAGTCTACCTCAATCATCTACGGCATGCCACGGGCCTGTGTCCAAGGTGAGGTCGCCGACCTGGTCCTGCCGCTCGACAAAATAGGGCCGAAGATCATGGATATCGCCCGCTAATCCCGAGCCTGGACAATCGTTTGACCACCCGTGACATTCAGGGACATCTGGAAGAGATTTACGGTATTGATGTTTCCCCAACCTTGATTTCCCAAGTTACCGATGCAAGCAGTGAAGAGGTAATGCTTTGGAAGAACCGACCACTGGACGAAGTCTATTCCATTGTCTATCTTGATGCTGTTCGGATCTTCGTAAGGTCACAAAGAATCGAGGGCACTTTCCCA
>VFJK01000098.1 GCA_009886125.1 Geobacter sp.
CCAGATATCCGGACTTCCAGTCCGAAAACCGGGGTAGGATATAATCTTCCTGCAACATGTTTTAGATGTTTGGGTCTTTAGCCTTGAACCTCAAACAATCACTTGAAATGGTGATTGAAGAAACAAGAAATCGTGTCTAATGTTGCCAGCAATATTGAGGGGGTCCACTTGTTGGGAATTCCGGACCATTCCGCCACCTGATTCCGGGCTGAAGTCGCCACCTCATTCCGGAGGCAATCCGCCACCCGTTCCGGGCTGATTCCGCCACTCATTCCGGAGCAAGTCGCCACCCCCTCGCGCATCATTCTGACAAGTTGCAGCAAAACATGCCATCCTTTCCTGATTTTATAAATCAAGGGAGGCATCGATGGCTGCGGACAGGATTGATATGCGAAATATTCGAGAAGTTTTACGACTCCATTTTGTTTCAAAGCGCAACGTATCTGAGATTGCCCGAGGTACTGCGTGTTCAAGATCTACTGTTCGGGACTACCTATTCCGGGCTCGCACGGCCGGGTTAATCCAATGGCCACAGATAGAAGCTTTGGATGAAGTTGTATTGGAGCAGATGCTGTTTCCGGTTCTGCCAAAGAACCTATTATCGCAGCAACCTCGTCCACTTCCTGACTGGTCGGAAATACACTCCGAACTGATGCGCAGCCGCACCAACCTCACGCTTCATCTTCTCTGGCAAGAATACAAAGAAACGTATTCTGATGGATATCAGTACTCGCAGTTTGCCACGTACTACGGAAACTGGAAAAAGAAACTGTCATTGAGCATGCGCCAGTTGCATCGAGCAGGCGAACGGGCTTTTGTCGATTACTGTGATGGACTTTCACTTGTGGATCTGAAAACCGGCGAACTGATTCCAACACAACTTTTTGTTGGCGTCCTGGGGGCTAGTTCCTACACGTTTGTTGAGGCCAGTCTCTCTCAAGACCTGTCCCACTTCGTAACGAGCCATGTCCACATGTATGAATTCTTTATGGGGGTTCCTGCAATCACTACCCCTGATAATTTACGAAGTGCCATTAAACGGTCTTGTCGTTACGAGCCGAGCATCAACCCCAGCTACAACGAGATGGCTCGCCACTACGGAACGGCGATTATTCCAGCACGAGTCAGAAAACCAAAAGACAAAGGAAAAGTCGAGAATGCCGTGCTGATTGCGCAGCGATGGATTTTATCTCGTCTCCGAAATTGTGTGTTCCATTCCATACAAGAATTGAATCATGCGATTGCCGAACTTCTCACAAAGATGAATGCCAAAGTCATGCGTCAAGTGAACAAGTCACGACACGAGCTGTGGGAGAGCATAGACAGGCCGGCGCTTAAGCCGCTTCCGTCTTCACCTTATGATTACGCGGATTGGGAAAAGGGACGTCTCGGAGTGAATTACCATGCTCGTTATGAGGACAACTATTACAGCGCACCATATACCCTCTATGGCGAAGAACTCTGGTGCCGAGCCACAGTGACAACTGTCGAGCTGTTCCACAAGGGAAAACGCATAGCGAGCCACTTCCGTGTTTTTGGAAAGACAAATGACTACAGCACACTGAAGGAACATATGCCGCCAGCACATCGTGCCGTGGCAGAGTGGACCCCAGAGAGAGTCGGTCACTGGGCGAGCAAGATTGGCCCCCGGACGCGGGCGTTAGTGGATGAAATCATGTGCCGCCGTGAACATCCGCAACAAGGCTTCAATGCTGCACTTGGAGTGATTCGCCTAGCGAAGAAACATGGTGAAGACAGGCTGGAAATGGCCTGTGACAGGGTTCTAAAGTTAGGTGCATCGTCGTATACATCTGTCAAAAACACACTGCATAACCGGATGGAGGCGGTTCCAATTGCACAGTGTCTACCTGGCTTCAATTCTTTCAATGAAGATGATGGAAAATTAAACCAGCCACGGCAATTCGAAAATGTTCGTGATCACAACTACTACCATTGAACAAAAGGAGTTAAAAAATGCTGCAGGAAGAAACCGTTCGAAAAATGAATGACATGAAGTTACACGCAATGGCCAGGTCCTTTCGGGAGCGACTATCCCGCCCTGATCATGGAGACCTCTCCGTTAGTGAATTCATGGGTTTTATTGTCGATGACGAATGGATGGACCGGGAGAATAAAAAAATTTCCTCTCGCCTTCGCGTTGCTCGATTCAAAGATGAATCCGCCAGCATGGAAGCCGTGGATTATGTAATTCCCAGAAAACTCAAGAAACAGCAGATTCTCGAATTGGCACAAAACCATTGGGTAGAAAAACACCAGAATGTCATCTTCATTGGTCCTTCGGGTTCAGGGAAAAGCTATATCGCCCAGGCACTAGGAAACCACCTCTGTCGGGCTGGGTATTCTGTTGGCTACTATAGGATGTCAAAACTCATCTCTTCACTGACCCAAGCCAGAGCAGATGGGAGCTATATGCGCCTCCTGAAACGAATCGCCAGACATTCTGTCCTCATCCTCGACGACATGGGGGTCGGCAAGTTGACTGATGTCCATCGCACGGACATTCTTGAGTTGCTAGAGGATCGCTACGATGTTGGCTCTACTATCATCACATCTCAGCTGGGAGTCCCTGAGTGGCATGAGTATTTCGGAGGAGACACGGTCGCCGACGCCATCATGGATCGGATCGTACACAACGCCCATCGTATTGATCTAAACTCAAAAGAGTCGGTCAGGAAATTGAGAAACGGGTTGCCGGATTCGGAAAAATCTGAGAAGTAACCTTTGTCAGATGATGCGCGTTATAAAACGCGATTTTCTCCACGGCTCAGCCCCTGGCGGATTGCACCGGAATCAGGTGGCGGATTCACTCTGGAATGGAGTGGCGGAATGGCCGGAATACCCAAAAACGAACATTCGGAGTTTTCTTAATACATTTTACATATGATTGATAACATCCAATGATAAACAGTGGCAGATACCTCATCATTTCATGAGTAAGAGGAATGTTTTCTGCTCCCAAAGGGTCGATATTTGTTTTTAGAAAAGCCAAATTGAACAAAATATTCAGCCATGAAATCAATATAACAACTATGTAGTTGAACAACATTTGCATTTGTAATTTTCAAACGGTTTAACTGGAAATGTTCCAGCTGGTAAATTTACATTCGCAGAAGCAAGAAGATCGCC
>VFJK01000122.1 GCA_009886125.1 Geobacter sp.
CAGTACGTGACCCGACCAGACGATCAGGTCGAGAGGTTCGAGGGATGCGGTCAATGCTTTCAGCCCCTTTCCTGCAACACTCACTCCCGTGCCGAAGGTCACCAGCGCGCTGCTATTGCGCGGGGTGTTGCCTCCTGTCGCTTCGTACAGCAGCCCGGAACAGTCGATCCCTGCAAGCTGCCAGAGGGATCTGTCCGGACTGCTCAAAGATGAAGTCCGTGATGGCGGATACCATGAGGTCATCTCCGGTATTCCTGCGGCGACGTTCCCCCCCCATACATACCCGGTCCCTGCTCTGCTCTTCAGGGAGGTGAGTATCGCGTCCCTAGACGGGAGTATCTTTCGTCTCTCTGGTGGTTTTACTGCTGTCACCGTTACGGCCCTGGCATCAATGAAATAACCGCTTTTTGAGGGGTAGGTGTACTCGTCGGTGGTGACGCGGAATATTTTCTGATGGTCGAGCTCCAGCTCATCTTCGATCCTGAAAACAGTCCCTGGCAGTGCCACGAACTCCAGAGCACGGAGCTGTCCGCAAGGGTCCTTCTTGAGCGTCATGCCGTCTCTACCACCAAAGACGGACCGGAAATCAGGAGTATTAAGTACCGGTGCATGGGTCGAGGCGACGGCAAAAACACCTTCAGCTGCCAAGGTGCTCTCTGCCCAAGGGAAGGCGAGAATCAGTATGAGGAGAAAACGGGTCATGAGAACCTCTATTTCAGCAGCAGCTGATGCAGCAGAGCAGCCGCTATCCAGACGGCAAAGCTTATGGTCAGCATCGCCGGGAAGGGGAGTCCTCTTTTCAGGCAGAACCAGGCTGCACCGAAAAAAAGCATCGTCGGGATCACGCCGAAAAAGACCCCTTCCACATACGCCGGGAGAAGGGTCCTGTCAGGCGGGTTGTCATGGCGAAGCCAGAGGAGGACTATGAGTGACGTGATCGGCATCGTTGCTATCAGTCCGCCAAGGGAGGGAACTCTCCTGCCGAGCCAGACGCAGAGGATAATGATGAGGTTGGAGATCAGGAGTTTAAGGGCAAAGTGCATGAGGATCTGACCTTGGCATGGCAAATTGATACTGCAGGTAAATCAAAACCGTCCGGTCTTGCATGGGACCTTGCTCCGGCTGAAGATTGCGCAGGTCGATATTGCCCATACATCGCTCTCCATTTCAGATAGTTCCGAGCCACTGCTTCGGAAGAACATCCTGCCATCCGAGCCGTTGTATCAGGCAGGAGAACGTTTCGTCCAGCGGTGCGGTCACCGTCTGCACGAGGCCGCTGGCCGGGTGGGGGAAGGTCAGCTCTGCGGCATGCAGGAGCAGTCGCGAACAGTCGAACTCCTCACGAAAAAAGCGGTTATGGCGCCCTTCACCGTAGTTCACATCTCCGACAAGCGGATGAAAGATATGTTTGAAATGCCGTCGTATCTGGTGTCTGCGGCCGGTCTGCGGCGCAGTCTCCACCAGCGAGTAGCGGCTGGAGGGGTAGCGGCCTATTGCAAAGGGGAGTTCGACCGTTGCCAGGCGACAGTAATCGGTGATCGCTTCTTGAGGACCCTTCCCCTCCTGACGGTATGGATCTGCTCGGTCCTGCTCTTCCAGAAGGGTGTGATCGATTCTCCCCGACGGCGGTACGATCCCGCGGCAGACGGCCAGATATCTCTTGTGTACCTCTCCGGCAGTGAAGGAGGCGGTCAGACGGGCGGCATCATCCCGGGACAGGGCGAAGAGGAGCACTCCCGAAGTCGGCTTGTCCAGACGGTGGACCGGGTATACTCTCTGGCCGAGAAGGTCACGTGCCATCTGAAGTGCAAATCGCTTTTCATGGCGGTCGATGAAGCTTCTATGCAGCAGCAGCCCGGCCGGCTTGTTGAAGACGGCTATTGATTCATCACGTAAAAGGAGGGTAAGTGGTTCCATGGCTCTGCCGGTCACGGCAGGACAGAGAGAAGAGCCTGCTCGATCTTTGCCACATCGACCATCGTGTTGAAGCATGGTCCGTTCGGCCGGTCGTTGAGGATCCCGATGACGGGCAGGGGGTAACAGTCCTTTATCCCGGAGGTGAGATCCCGCTCGCAGGCTACAGCTATCACCAGTTTCGGGCGTTTCTCGACAATGACTTTGCGGGCCAGTGTACCGCCAGTTGCGACTGAGATTGCAATATCTAATTTTTCTGCAATCCCGGCAAGGCCACTGATATCGCATTTGCCGCATCTGGCGCACTTTTCTATGCCGCCGGTCACCTTGATATCGCAATCAAAGAGCTGCAGGCAGTGCGGCAGGAGGATCAGTATCCGGTCCGGTTTCACGGACAGCTTTTGCGACTCGACCAGGCTGTTGTTCATCGCTACAAAAGACTGCCGGATGGTGTCTTTGGAAATGCCGAGAAGCCTGCCGAGAAGCTCGATCGCCGGGAGGAGGAACTTTATCACGACGAGCCGCATGAAGCGGGTGAAGAAAATATCCTTGCCCAGTGCAGTCGTCAGGATCAGGAGGAATG
The DNA here is from genome assembly GCA_009886125.1 of Geobacter sp. Classification (GTDB taxonomy): domain Bacteria; phylum Desulfobacterota; class Desulfuromonadia; order Geobacterales; family DSM-12255; genus VEOV01. Next base: position 2,498 of record VFJK01000122.1, read on the forward strand.
TCCCGAGGATCGCCAGACCGGAGAGGGTCGCAAAGGTGAATCCGACGTAACCTGGAAGGTCCGGATGGATATTGGTCAGCCCTTTTGTCGGGATCCACCAGCCGAGATAGATGATGCCGACAATAAGGAGGCAGGTCACCCCCATGAGGGCGACGAATAGACGTTTGCGGGGTTTCAAGAAAAAGTGCTCCCTGGTTCGATCCGGTACCCTGAAAGGAACTCTGCGGCTTTCAGCCGTTTCTTCCCTTCGAGCTGCATCTCTTCAATGATGATGCTAGCGTCGGCACAGGCTGTTTCTATGCCTTCCTTGCCTGCCGACAGTATCGCACCCGGTGTTCCTGTGGAGGAGCCGGCTCTGACAGAGTGGATTTTAAGGACCTTGTTGTCGAACCTTGTGTACGCGCCGGGCCAGGGAGTGACACCTCTGACAAGATTGATGATGGTGCTGCTTGAAGAGTTCCAGCAGATCTCCCCCAGCTCTTTTTTCAGCATCGGAGCATAGCAGCTGAGCGAGTCATCCTGTTTCTCCGGAGTAAGGCGCCCCTCTCTGAGGAGGTCGAGAGTTTCCTGCAGAGCCTCTGCGCCCAGTAATGACAGGCGGTCGTGAAGGGATGATGCAGTCTCTTCGGGCAGCACCGGTGTTGTTTTTTTCAGGAGCATAGCTCCGGTATCGAGCCCCACATCCATCATCATGGTGGTGATACCGGTTTCTGATTCGCCGTTTATGATGCACCAGTTGATCGGTGCTGCGCCACGATAGCGGGGAAGCAGTGATGCATGTACATTGATGCAGCCGTGCCTGGGGATGTCGAGGAGGGCTTTCGGCAGTATCTGTCCGAATGCTATGACGACGATCAGGTCGGGGTTGAAGGCGCGGAGTTCTTCGATCGCTTCAGCGGCCCTGACCTTCAGCGGCTGCAGGACAGGTATGTTGTTCTGTTCCGCAAGCAGTTTCACCGGAGGCGACTGCATCTGCTGACCGCGCCCTTTCGGACGGTCAGGCTGGGTAACAGCGGCAACGACGTTCTCGCCCCGGTCTATAAGCATCTGCAGGGTTGGACAGGCGAACTGAGGTGTCCCCATAAAGATTATGCGCAGGGGAGACATCAGTCATTCCCCTCCTGATCCAGACTCCTGCGGTATTTGCGCCGGAAGATGTCCCGTTTGAGCTGTGAGATGTGGTCGATGAAGAGGATGCCGTCAAGGTGGTCGATCTCATGCTGGAACGCGACAGCAAGGAGCCCTTCTGCTCTCCAGGTCATCTCTTCGCCGTCAACATTCAGTCCTTTTACGACTATCTTTGCATGGCGGCGTACATTTGCCGCATATTTCGGTACGGAAAGGCACCCTTCCTCTTCAAAGGTCTCACCCTCGGCATGGACGATGACCGGGTTGATCGCGGCGATAAGTTCAGGCGGATCGTCCTTGCCGGCAACATCGATGACGATGATTCTCTGATGGACGCCTATCTGTGGCGCAGCGAGTCCGATACCGGGTGCGTCGTACATGGTATCGGCCATGTCTTCTACCAGTTCACGGGTTTTTTGATTGATTATAGCTACCGGGGTTGATCTCTTTTTCAGATCCGGATCAGGATATGTGAGTATGGTTCGTATCATAATTTTACGAGTATATTAATTTGAGGCTGAAAATGCAATTTCTACTTTATTCCCCGATAGCACCTTGACAGGAAAGATTCAAATGGTGTACTTACCGGTAGGTAAATAAGATCGTCGTGAGGATTAATGGAAAAAGTGCTGTTACGACCGATTCAGGAGAACCCTGCTGTTCGCGAAAGACTTCTTTCCGAGGCGCTCAGGATTTTTACCGCAAAGGGCTTTGCAGCTGCGTCTGTCAGGGAGATAGTCGAGGCGGCCGGTGTTACCAAGCCGGTGCTCTACTACTATTTCGGCAGCAAAGAGGGGCTGTACCTGGAGATAATGGGGGGAATCATTCAGCTCTTCGAGCAGCGGGTCATGGAACTCCAGAAGTTATCCGGGACCGTCCGGGAACGGTTGATCCATTTCCTTACCGGTGTATTCAAGAGCGCCCATGAAAACCTGCAGGTCGTCAGGCTTGCCTACTCGATCTATTACGGACCTCCTCAGGGGGCCCCGTTCATCGACTTCAACAGTTTTTTCGACCGGACACTCGAGATTGTCGATGCTCTTATTGCCGAGGGGATCGAGAGCAAAGAGCTCAGAGCAGTGGACCGGAATACGCTTAAATGGGCTCTTGTCGGCAGTCATAACACGATTCTTGAAGAGCAGATCTGCCGGACAGTGCCGAGAATGGATTGCGAGGCTTTGATAAAAGTAATCAACATGATTCTTGACGGCGTAACAGGATTTACATTGAACGTGCCTACAGTACCCAAGGAGATGCTATGAGGATGCTCAGAATTATTCTGCCCCTGATCGGGCTGTCTCTGCTTGCCGCCTGCGGAGGCAAGAGCGACAAGGGGCGCCAGGCAGTCAAACCCCCTGTGGCGGTAGAGACGGCCATCGCAGCCCTTCAGAATCTCACTGAAGGAGTTGACGTCACCGGGTCACTCGATCCGAAGTTCTGGGCTGATGTGAAAACCCAGATCCCGGGTCTTGTGAAGCAGGTATATGTTACCGAGTGGGTCAGGGTGGCAAAGGGCACACCGCTTGCCAGGATCGACATTGCCGAGACAGAGGCCCTGGTGAAGCGGGCTGAAGCGGCACTTGAAGCAGCAAAAGCCGCCTCTGCCCAGGCACAGGTCTTACTGGTCCGTGCCGAGCGGGAGCAGGCCCGGGCACTCAAGCTCAAGGAGTCAGGACTTGCGACGCAGCAGTCGATCGACGATGCCCGTACCGAAACTGATGCTGCGAAATCACGGGTAGATTCGAGCAGAGCCCAGATACGTGTCGCAGAAGAGGATTTCAGGCAGACAAAGGCCAGGCTTGCAAAAGGGTTGGTAGCTTCGCCGATCGATGGCGTCGTCGCTCTGCGTGAAGTCAATGTCGGGGATCTTGCCAGCGACGCTGCTGCAGGAAAGCCGATCTTCAGGATCGTCGACAACCGGCTGCTGAACCTTACCGTAACTGTTCCATCCATAGATTCTGCCAGGATAAAGGTCGGACAGCCGCTCAACTTTACGGTCGATTCCCAGCCTGGAAGGACGTTCACCGGCAAAGTCAAGTTCGTAAATCCGGAACTTTCATCTTCAGAGCGATCGCTTAAGGTCATAGCAGAGGTGAAAAATGTGCCGGAACTTCTGAAGGGCGGGTTATTTGCCAAGGGGAGGATTGTGACCGGGGAGAGAAAAAATGTCCTCCTGATCCCGAGGAGTGCGATCTCCGGACTTGATCTCACCTCAGGCAAAGGGGTCATAAATGCTGTAGCAGATGGTGTGGCAAAGCGGATCGAGATCAGAACAGGCTCTTCCAGCGGCGATATGATCGAGATACTCTCCGGGCTCAAATCAGGCGAGCAGTATGTCGTCCGTGGCGGGTTCAATCTCAGGGATGGCGATAAGGTCACGGTTGCCAAGAACGAAAACGCAGCGGCGCCCCCGGAGAAAGCGCGATGATCCTCTCCGATTTATCGATAAAGCGCCCGATTTTTGCGTCAGTAATGATGCTTGCCCTGGTGACTCTCGGCATCTTCTCATACAAGCGGCTTGCGGTGGAGATGTTCCCCAATGTCGAATTCCCTCTCGTTTCGGTTGTGACGTCGTTCCCCGGGGCATCTCCGGAGACGGTCGAGCGGGAGATCTCCAAACGGATCGAGGAATCGGTCAACCAGGTCGCCGGGGTCAAGCATGTCTTCTCCACCTCACGCGAAGGGGTCTCTACGGTTACGGTCCAGTTCCAGCTGGAGCAGAAGGTCAACGATTGTGCCCAGGAAGTACGGGCGAAGATCGGTTCCATACGAGGCAACCTGCCGAAGGGTATCGATGAGCCGATCATCCAGAAGATGGACTTCAATGCAGCGCCTGTCGCGGCACTGGCAGTCCAGTCAAGCACCTTTTCCCAACGCGAACTGACTTCACTGGTGGATAAGAAGATAAAGAAGCGGTTTGAGAGCGTTGCCGGGGTCGGTAAAGTGGAGATGGTCGGCGGGCAGAAGCGCGAGATCAATGTCGAACTGGATCCGGTGAAGCTTGATAGTCTGGGGTTGGGCGTGAATGATGTGGTAAATGGGATCAAGTCCGAGAACACCAATACTCCCCTGGGACGCCTGACAAAGGGGGGAGCAGAGTATCCGATGAGGATCGAAGGGAAGCCGGATAAGGCTGAAGATTACCGGCTAATGCCCGTAGCCAGACGGGGTGAACGACCGATTACCCTGGGAGAGGTGGCAAAGGTCAGCGACGGGGTCGAAGAGAAGCGAAAGCTGGCATTGGTCAACGGTCAGCCGGCTATCGGACTGGACATCTACAAACAGTCAGGCGGCAACGAGGTCGAACTTGTAGATACTGTCAAAAAGACCATGCTGAAAGTTCAAAAGGAGCTCCCGCCGGGAGTCACTCTGACTATCGTGAGAGACGGTACGATCATGACTCGCGAGTCTCTCGCTGATGTGAAGGAGACGCTGCTGATAGGCGGCATACTTACGATCCTGATCGTCTTCTGTTTTATCAACTCCTGGCGCTCGACCGTTATCACCGGAGTCACCCTCCCCATCTCAGTCATTTCGGCTTTCATCATCATGAATGCGATGGGGATGACCCTGAACGTCATGACCCTGATGGCTCTTTCGCTGGCAATCGGTATGCTGATAGACGATGCCATTGTCGTACGGGAGAACATTGTCCGTCACCTGGAGATGGGGAAGGACCATATGGAGGCTTCCCGGTTCGGTACTGCCGAGATCGGCCTTGCTGTCTTTGCGACCTCCTGCTCCATTATTGCGGTTTTTATCCCGGTCGCTTTCATGAAGGGGATTGTCGGCCGCTTCTTCTACCAGTTCGGCATCAGTGTCGCTTTTGCAGTCCTTGTCTCGCTCTTTGTCTCCTTCACGCTCGATCCGATGCTCTCTTCACGCTGGCACGACCCCTCGATTCATCTTCAAGGGAAACGGAAAGGGCTGGCCCGCTGGCTGGAGGTGTTCAACAACTGGTTCGACAGAACGGCAGATAAATATCGCGGCGCAATCGGCTGGGCGCTTGATCATCGCAAGACGGTCATGCTTCTGGCTGTTGCTGCGTTTGTCGGCGGGATCATCATCTTCGGCTCTCTGGAGTCCAACTTCATGTCCCGGGAGGATAAGGGGGAGTTCCAGATCTCGTTCAAAACGGCGCCGGATGCCTCAATGACCGAGACCGAAGACCGGATGCAGATGATATTGTCGGCGGTGAAGGATATTCCTGAATTCGATCACAATTACTCCACAATCGGTGCCGGTGACAGCGGCACGGTCCGTGACGGGCTGCTTTATATCAAGCTGAAAGAGCGAAAAGAGCGGAAACGCGACCAGTTCGTGCTGCAGCGCGAAGTGAGACAGCGGCTGCAGAAGATCGCCGGCATAACCTTTTCCATAGAAGAGGTCGGTCAGGTCGGCGGAGCACGGAAACCGTTGAATGCGGATCTGAAGGGTGATGACCTTGCTGTACTGAAGCAGCTCGGTTTGAAGCTGAAAGAGGAGCTGTATAAAGTGCCGAGGATTGTGGACCTTTCCGTGACCCTGGAGCATGATATCCCGGAATACAGGATCCGTGTGGACAGGGAAAAGGCGGTCTCAGCAGGGATCACTACCGGTGATATAGTCGGCTCGCTCACCCGCCTGGTCGGCGGCGAGGCGATCAGCACCTACGAGGACGAGGATGGCGATGCTGTGGATGTCCGGGTCCGTCTTCCTGAAACTCTCCGGAGAAACCCCGGCCAGATTGCGAATCTCAAGGTGTCGGTCCCTGGCGGGAGCGGGGCAAACAGGCTCGTACCGCTCTCAAGTATCATGACAACCGAAGTCGCTGCAAGCCCTACCGAGATAAACAGGCGCGATCTTGCCCGCCAGGTAACCGTATCGGCAAACCTTGATGACCTCCCGGTCGGCACTGCGGTCAAGTATGTCGAAGCGGCGGCAAAAAAGATCAATATGCCCCCCGGATACTCGGTAAATCTCTCCGGAGAGGCTGAGGATATGGCCGAATCGTTCGGCTACATGGGGGAGTCGCTGCTCCTTGCAGTCGTCTTTGTATTCCTGATCCTGGCTGCGCAGTTTGAATCGTTCTTCGAACCGTTCGCCATCATGCTGGCGCTGCCGCTTTCTATCGTCGGTATGGCAGGGATGCTTAAAATCACCGGCGACACGGTCAACATCATGTCCCTGATCGGTCTGATCATGCTGATGGGGCTTGTCACCAAGAATGCGATCCTGCTGGTGGATTACGCCAAGGTGCTGCAGCGGCGGGACGGAATGCAGCGGCGCGACGCGGTAATCCTCGCCGGGAGAACACGGCTGCGGCCGATAGTCATGACCACGCTCGCGATGATATTCGGCATGATGCCGCTCTTTCTGGGCATCGGCGCCGGCGGCGAGGGGCGTGCACCTATGGCACGGGCGGTTGTCGGCGGGCTCATGACCTCTACACTGCTCACGCTGCTGGTCGTGCCGGTCATGTATACAGTCATGGATGATTTCGGCGGCTGGGTGAGACGGAAGTGGAAGGGCACAAATGCCTGAATATGAGCCGATAGTAAAACTTGACGGTTCCGGACAGGGTGAGTCCGGCCGCTCCTGGAGATTCAGCGGCTATACGGGAACCCTTCAGGCGATGGAGCCGGCTGAGCTTGTCCCGCTTCTGGCGAAGATTGAGAGCGAAACTGCCGAGGGAATCTATGCGGTCGGCTTTATTTCATATGAAGCGGCATCAGGGCTGAATGGCGACCTCCCCTCATCACCCCCTTCCGGGAGCTTGCCTTTGGCATGGTTTGCGCTCTTCAGGGAGCGGGTCGAGGCAGTCGTCCGGGAGAATCCGGATCCTGAATCCACTGCTTCACCACGGATGGAATCTGACCTCACTCACGAAAGCTACACGCTCAATGTCGGGCGGATCCAGGATTATATCGCCAGCGGTGACGCATATCAGGTCAATTATACATTCCGGATGGATGGTGATTTCGTGAGTGACCCGCTCCTGCTCTATCGAAAAATAGCAGCGGGGCAGGGTGCTTCATTCAACGCCTACATTGACACCGGAAGATTCATTGTCATCTCTGCGTCACCGGAACTCTTCTTTTCCCTGAAAAACCGCACGATCAGAACGCGGCCGATGAAAGGGACTGCCAGACGAGGCAGATGGCCGGCTGAAGATGAACTTCAAATCAGAAATCTCAAGGCGAGTTCCAAGGAGCGGGCCGAGAACCTGATGATTGTCGATCTGCTGCGAAACGACCTCGGCGTTGTGGCTGAAACAGGCTCTGTAAAGGTTGAGTCTCTTTTCGACGTCGAGACGTATCCGACGCTTCACCAGATGACCTCGACCGTGTCGGCACGGGTCAGGGAGGGGACGACGCTTGTGGATATCCTTGCGGCACTCTTCCCGTGCGGCTCTGTCACCGGTGCTCCAAAGCGCCGGAGCATGGAGATAATCAAGGAGATCGAAGCCGGGCCGAGAGGGGTTTACTGTGGTGCCGTCGGTTATGTGGCGCCGGGTGGAGAGACGCTCTTCTCGGTGGCCATCAGGACGCTGCTGCTTGACAAAGAGATGCAGAACCTTTCACTGGGAATCGGCAGCGGCATAACGACAGATTCAGAGTCTGAAAAAGAGTATCAGGAGTGCCTGACAAAGGCGGCGTTTCTTTCCAGGGGATCAAATAATTTTCAGCTTATCGAGTCGCTGCGTTTTGAAAACGGCGAATATCCCCTGCTGGAACGCCATCTGGAGCGGCTTCGCAGCTCCGCTCAAATTTTCAGGTTCATTATTGACGAGGAGATGATTCGGCTCACTTTGAAAAAGCATGTCGAGGGGAAGAGTGGAACTCAGAAGGTCCGCCTTCTTCTTGCAAGGAACGGTGATATTGCGATCTACTCTGAACCAATAACCCTGTCAGATGGCCCGCTGACGTTTGTCATAAGTGATCGAAGGGTTGATTCAGGAGATATTTTCCGCTTCCACAAGACTACCTGCCGGGAGCTGCTTGACTCAGCCAGGGTTGAGCGGACTGAAGCCGATGAGGTCCTGTTTCTCAATGAGCGGGGTGAACTGACCGAGGGGAGCTATCACAGCCTCGTGCTCAAGATGAACGGAAAGATGCTGACGCCGGAGATCGGATCCGGGCTTCTGCCGGGAGTCATGCGTCAGGAGCTGCTTGAACGGGGTGAAGCAGTCGAGGCGACGCTCTTTCCTGCTGATCTGGCAAAAGCTGAGGAGATCTGGCTGATAAATTCTGTGCGCGGCATTCGTCGTGCTGTTTTTGTGGATGCAGGCTGAAGGTTAGAAGGTAGAAGGCTGAAGGTATAAAATGTTTCCTTCAGTCTAAAAACCTGTATTTACTGAAGGAGAACTAAATTGAAATATATTGGGACTTTTCTGATTCTGATGACGGCCGTTTCACCGG
>VFJK01000003.1 GCA_009886125.1 Geobacter sp.
GCAAGACTTTAACTTGCAAAGAAAACTAACAAAAAAATCAGCTACTAAAGCTTGACATACGGTACTTATAAGTTTTATTATCACAATTCGCTTTACGGGCCTATAGCTCAGTTGGCTAGAGCTACCGGCTCATAACCGGTCGGTCCCAGGTTCGAGTCCTGGTGGGCCCACCATTTTCCCATATTTACGTGGAGATGCCCATAAAGCGCTTTACATCTCAAAAATCCCATAACAGGGGGAAAAAGAGTGCATACCAAAAGGGTGCACTCTTTTTCTTTTTACAGCATGCCAAAGGCTAAAGTCTCAGACATACTTGGAATCATTAACAAAATCGCTCCACCTGCGCTAGCTGAAAATTGGGATAACGTCGGACTCCAGGTCGGTGACCCAACTCACGAGGTCGTGCGGATGATGGTGGCTCTCGATCCTGGCCCGCAAGCCGTAGATGCTGCTCTTGAAAGTTCCTGCCAGCTCCTTTTGACCCATCATCCCCTGATATTCAAGCCGCTCAAACGAATCTCCACGAATGATGGTACCGGAAGAGTCATACATCGTGCGATCTCCGGCGGTCTTTCGATCATAGCCGCTCATACCAATTACGATACGGTCAGTGACGGTGTCAACGACCTGCTTGCTGCAGCTCTTGGCATAACCGGCTGCAAGCCTCTCAAAACAGTCAAGAGCGAAGAGCTGCTGAAGCTGGCGGTGTTTGTTCCCGTGACTCACCAGGAACAGCTCATGAAGGTGCTCCTCCCCTTCAGCGGGATGCCGGGAAACTATGCAGAGTGCTCGTTCCGGGTCTCCGGTCAGGGGACATTCAGGCCGCTTGACGGTGCAGCTCCTTTTATCGGCTCTGTCGGTCAGCTAGAGAGCGTCGAAGAGCTGAGATTCGAGATAGTAGTGAAAAAATCCGAGCTTCAGGCTGCGCTCAAAGCGCTGCATAAAGCTCACCCTTACGAGGAGCCGGCATACGATATAATCCCGCTGTTGAATGAAGGGGTTTGTGAAGGGATCGGCAGGGTCGGCACACTCGAAAACCCGGTCGTTCTGAAGAGTTTTGCCGCTACGGTGAAAGAGCGACTTGGTCTCACCTCGCTGCGGATAGTCGGCGATACCGGCCAGCTGATTTCCAGGGTGGCTCTTTGCGGAGGGAGCGGAGCATCGCTTCTTCGTGATGCTGTCAGGGAGGGTGCTGATCTCTTTCTTACCGGAGATATAAAATACCATGATGCCCGTGAATCTCAGGATCTTGGGATTGCGCTTCTCGATGCAGGTCATTTTGCCACAGAGCGACTTATGATCCAGGGGCTCTCCGCACGGTTGGAAAAGGAGTTTGCGAAACGAAAGCTCGACGTCGAAGTTCTCAGGTGTTCTGCAGAGCTCGACCCGTTTGATGTCATCTGAAGTTGATTCATATATAAAACTGCATGAGAGGAGAAAAGTGTGAGAAATAAATTGATGATTCTGGAAGACCTCCAGGAACTGGACCTGAAGTCTGACGGGAGCCAGGCTCGGATTCAGGATGCGCTTTCCGAGATTGAGGCGTTGGACGGGCGACTGCAGGAAGTTCAGGCGGCGGTAGAAGCAAAGGCTGTTGAGATAGAGACAATTGAGTCCGAGCGCCAGACCCTCGAGGAGAACCTCTCTCTGGAGAATGTCAATATCACTCGTTCCGAGGCGAATCTGAAAGGGATAACCACCCAGAAAGAGTATCAGGCGGTGAACAAGGAGATCGCCTCAGCGAAAAAACTGATAACCGAACTTGAAGATCAGGTCCTCCAGAAAATAACCCGGCTGGATGAACTGAAAGTCGAGCTGTCGGCTATGCAGGCGGATCTTGCTGCCCTTGATCAGAATCTGGGCAGCCAGAAAGAAGAGATACGGGCCAGGATCAAGAGTGAAGAGACGTCTGTTGCTTCCGATGCCAAGCTGCGGGGGGAGAAGGTTAAGGCTATCCCTGCTTCCATGCTCAAGCGTTATGAGAAACTCCGCGAAGCAAGAAAAGGGATTGCTGTTGTCGAAGCTCGTGACGGCGGTTGCCTCGGCTGTAATATGCATATTCCGCCACAGATGTATAACAATCTGTATCGTGGTGAGGAGCTGATAACCTGCCCGCACTGCATGAGGATACTGATTCTCAAACAGCCGCAGCAGGGGTAGGAAGCAGTTTCAGGGTTTGGTTGGAGCAGACCAGGCAGTCGCCGCACTCCACACTGTTGGGGTGGGGAGGAAAGTCCGGGCTCCTTAGGGCATGGTGCTGGATAACGTCCAGCGGGGGTGACCCCAGGGATAGTGCCACAGAGAGAAGTCCGCCCGCCATGGCGGGTAAGGGTGAAAGGGTGAGGTAAGAGCTCACCGGGTCCGGCGGTGACGTCGGATGCCAGGTAAACCCCACCAGGAGCAAGACCGAATAGGGAAGCGTTAAGGACGGCCCGTCCGTGCTTCCGGGTTGGTTGCTTGAGGTCACCGGTAACGGTGATCCTAGATGAATGACTGCCGCCTGCAGTCGGGTAACCGCCTGCAGGCACAGAACCCGGCTTACGGTCTGCTTCAACCATATATAATTACGGAGTTTACGTGACAGATCATGAGCTATGGTCTGAGGCAGTCGGGCGAGTGAAGAGCGAGTACACGGCTCTTTCAGACTCCATAAAACAGAGGCTTTCCGGGCTGACTTCAGAAATCAGGGCTTTGAAGGATGAACATCAGAAACTGATGGCAAGGTTCAGTGCGGATAATCCGTGTGAACGATGCAACGGTATCTGCTGCAGATACGGCAAGCATCACTTCACAGCTGTTGAGCTGATAGTGTACCTTGTTTCAGAGAGTCTCCTTTTCGCCCCCTCGTTCGAGCATCCGGTCTGTCCGTATATTGGTGGCTCAGGCTGCATGATGGCGCCCGCTCTCCGGCCTTTCAACTGTATAATCTTTATCTGCGAGGATCTGGATGACCGGCTTGATGAAGCATCCCGGACCGGGCTGCTGGCAATTGAAAATCGTCTGCGGCAGCTTTATCAGGAGTTTGATGCTCTGCTCGGGAACCGGTTCGCAAACGGTCTTCTGATCACATTCCAGAGAGCACTTGATTCGGGGTCGCCTATCTTCAACTGCCGAATAATGGAGTAATCATGGCTATAATCAATGATCTTGTCCTGGTCTATGTAGAAGACAAACCGGGTTTCTATGCCCGGATCGAAGATATTTCACCTGATGTGAAAAAAGGATGGTGGACTGTCCGGCTGCTGGTGCTCACGTTCCCTATGCAGGTATACACCTGGATCCTGGATGAAACCCAGATTGACGGTGCCTCTTTTACCATGGGCGGGACGCCTCTGAGGATTGAAAAGGTAGAATCTCCGGTACATATTGAAGAGGAGAAAAAACAGAAAAAGATGAATCCCAACCCGTCTCCCGGCAGCGTGGATACCGGTCGTCCGAAAGTGGTTTCGCTGCTGGACCGGAAGAAGAACAGCTGATAGAATAAAAAACATCAATAAATCAAGCATGTTGAGGCGAGCTAATCCATCCGGATCTGCCCGCCTCTTTTTTTCTCTGAAACCCCCGCCATATTTTAAAAAAAGTCATTCAAAACAAGCATTTTAACTTGACAGGTCACTTGACCCCCTTTATAGTTTTCCCACGAAGTGGAAAAAAGTGGAAAATGGTGGCTAAGAGTGGCAAAGTTTCGAGGTGAATATCCGACAACCATAGACGGCAAGGGGCGCACCAGCTTTCCGGCCAGGTTCAGGGAGATCCTTGTCGAGAGCTTTGGCGACGATCGATTCTTCCTTACCAACTCTTCTCCCGTTGATCTGGGAGGGGGTGTCTATAGCTCGGGGCTTCTTATTTTCCCCTATCGGGAGTTTTCTCTTTTCGAGGAAAAATTCCAGGAGAGCAAGGGGCTGACCCCGGCGCAGCGCGAAAGCATCATCAACATCATCATCAATCCGGCTGTGGAGCTTTCGGCGGACAAGCTCGGACGGTTTCTCGTGCCTCCGCAGTTACGGAAAAGTGCATCGTTGGAACGGGACATTCTCTTTGTGGCGGCGATGGACAAAATAAAGATCTGGAGCCAGGCAGAGTGGGAGAAGGTCAAGCTCCAGAACATCAGGAACTTCCCGTCAGGGAGCGAAGCGGCCGCGGAGCTCGGGCTTTAGTGGGAGATTTCAGGCACATTCCGGTACTTGCAGCAGAAGTGCTCCAATATCTGGCTGTTGCTGAAGGCGGCACGTACATTGACGGGACCCTCGGCGGTGGTGGACATGCTGCCATGATCCTTGATTCGCTTGGAGATAGAGGGAGGCTGATCGGCTTTGATCGTGACAGTACAGCTATTGCAGCAGCTTCTGAGTCACTTGCCCGGTTTGGAGACAGGTTCATAGCGGTAAACCGGAATTTTTCCGAAATGGAGTCAGCTCTGTCAGACCTGGGGATTCAGGCTGTCGACGGCTTTCTCCTGGACCTGGGGGTCTCTTCTCATCAGCTTGATACAGTGGAGCGGGGGTTCAGTTTTCAAAAGGATGCATCTCTGGATATGAGGATGGACAGGCGCAGCAGCCGGACTGCTGCGGACCTGGTCAATACCCTTTCTCATGGGGAGCTCGCTCGGATAATCAGGGAGTACGGCGAAGAGCGCTGGGCGGGGCGTATAGCGTCGTTTATCTGTAAAGCACGTGAAGACGGGCCTCTTGAGACGACTTTTCAGCTTGCAGACCTGATAAAAGCGGCAATACCGAGGAAGGCATGGGAAGAGAGAATTCATCCGGCGACAAGGACGTTTCAGGGGCTGCGGATAGCGGTGAACGAGGAACTTGAGAGCCTTGAGACAGGCCTCGGGTCGGCAGTAACTCTGCTGAAGCCCGGAGGTCGCGGAGTAGTCATCTCATTTCACTCGCTCGAAGACAGGATAGTGAAACAGATGTTCCGCAGGCTGGCGGGAGGGTGTGTCTGCCCCAGAGATTTACCCGTCTGCGTCTGCAGCAGCAGACCTCAGGTCAAAGTGCTTACGGCAAAACCTGTTATGGCTAAAGAAGATGAGCTGGCGATCAATACGCGTTCAAGAAGTGCCAAGCTCAGGGCAGTAGAAAAACTGTAGCAGCAGGGGGCGATATGGCTAACATTCGTGCAACAATGGACAAGGTAGCTGATCCTAGGCGATTCGACTCTGCGGTAGAGGTGAAGAGTGATCTGTTCATCTACATGATCGGGATCATTGTTATTGTGACAGCTGTTTCGGTTTTTCACGTCTGGTCGAGGGTAAAGGTCATGGACCTGAGCCTTAAAGTTGGCGAGCTTCGCCGTGAGCTGAAGGAGCAGGAGCAGGTGCAAAGCCGTTTGAAGCTCGAAGTCGCATCACTTAAAATGCCGGCACGGATCGAGACACTTGCAAAAGGGGAACTGGGGATGTCTCTCCCGACCGAGCAACAGGTGGTTCAGGTAAAGTGAGGGATGACCGGGAAAAATGGACGCGGTTCAGGATCCGCTTTATAGGAGGGATATTCATCGTTCTCCTGTCGGTATCGGTTGCCCGTGCGTTCTTTCTACAGATTTATGAGCAGGAGCGTTTTGCCCGCCTGGCTGAGAAGCAGCACATCAAAGTGGTTCAATTGATCCCTTCCCGGGGAGCAATATTCGACTCCACAAACTCCGCATTGGCAGTTTCGATTGACATGGATTCCCTCTATGCAGAACCTCGCAATATGGAGAATGTTTCTGAAGCGGCAGCTCAGCTGGCTCCGGTTATCGGCATGACAAAAGAGGTGCTGGAGAAGAAAATGAGTGGCAACAAGGGGTTTGTCTGGCTGGCGCGCAGGCTTACTCCGGAAGTTGCGAAAGCAGTCCGGACGCTGGAGATTGACGGAATAGGGTTTGCCAAAGAGCCCAAACGGTTTTATCCGAATGCCGAGATAGGGAGTCATGTCGTCGGGTTTACCGGTCTTGACCCTGAAGGGCTTGAAGGGATTGAGCGGAAGTTCGACAGTACGCTTCTCGGAAATACAGGTTTCATGGTCACAGAACGGGATGCGCTTGGAAGAGATATAGGCACTCGTGGCATGATGATGAAGAGTGCTTCTATCGGGCAGAGTCTGGCCCTTACCATAGACAAGAATATCCAGTACATAGCTGAAAAGGAACTGGCAGCAGCTGTCGAGAGCAGCAAGGCAAAAGGGGGGATCGCAATCGTCATGGACCCTCAGACCGGCAAACTCCTCGCCATGGCAAACTACCCGACTTTCAATCCGAACTCTTTCGGCAAGTATCCTCCTCAGGCGCTCAGAAACAGGGCGATTACCGACAGTTTTGAGCCTGGCTCTACCATGAAGGTGTTTCTGATAGCAGCTGCTCTGGAAGAGAAAGCTGTTAAAGCTGAAGATGCTTTTAACTGTGAAAACGGGAGTTATAACATCGGGGGAAGGACCATCCACGATACCCATAAGTATGGGCGCCTCAGCGTAGGGGATATACTCAAGCATTCAAGCAATATAGGTGCAGCAAAAATCGGCGTACGACTCGGTCCGGAAAGGCTTTACGGATACCTGAGGGGATTCGGTTTCGGAGCGAAGAGCAATATCGATCTCCCCGGCGAGGTTACCGGTTATCTCCGGAACAAAAGCCAGTGGTACGGGGTTGATCTGGCAACGATTTCGTTCGGTCAGGGGATATCGATCAGTGCGATCCAGCTTGCTTCGGCAATGTCGGCTATTGCCAACGGCGGTAACCTCATGCAGCCTTACGTCGTGGACAGGGTAGTCGATACAAAGGGTAATCCGATCAAGCAGTTCTCTCCGGTCGTAAAGCAGAAAGTCGTATCTCCGGAAACAGCCAGAATAGTGGCAAATATGATGGAAGGGGTTGCTGCGGAAGGTGGTACAGGTACTGCGGCAGGCGTTGACGGATACAAGGTTGCTGGCAAGACAGGTACTGCCCAGAAGGCCGATCCGGTCACGAAAGGGTATTCTCAGGATAAGAGAACTGCTTCTTTCGTAGGGTTCGTGCCGTCCGATCACCCCCGTTTGACAATCCTGATAGTAGTTGATGAACCAAAAACGAGTCCTTACGGCGGCGTTGTCGCAGCCCCGGCTTTCAGTGCCATAGCGAAGCAGAGTCTCTGTTATCTCAGGGTCCCTCCGAATCAACCGCTCAAGAAGAAGCCGGGAGTCATCGAAGTTAAAAAAGCTCTGCCGGTAATTGCTGAGGCTTCAGAAAGTACCGAGGAGATAACGCTGGACAGCCAGAATTCCGGCGGGCTGGTTATGGGGAATTTCCGCGGCATGAGCATGAGGCAGGTGCTTCAGACGATGGAAAAGCGGGGAATGAACATCCGTCTTATTGGAAGCGGCCGGGTTATCGAACAGAGTCCTCCGCCCGGAAGGAGGATCACCCCTTCTGATCCGGTATGGGTAAGGCTGGCGCCGTCTGCATGAGAAACTGAAAAGGTAGGGAAATGAAACTATCCGAGCTGCTGAAATCGACTTCTGTACAAAAGGTTATCGGCAGTGTGGACCCCGAAATAACGGGTCTCCATCATGACTCCCGCACTGTAGGCCCCGGCGGGTTATTTTTTGCCCTGAAAGGGGTGTCTGCCGATGGGCATGCCTTTATCCCTTCAGCTGTAGCCAGAGGCGCAGCTGCTGTCGTTGTAGGAGAAAACGTATCTCTCCCCTCAGGGGTCACCGCAGTAAAAGTCGCGGATTCGAGGCTTGCCATGGCAGAGGTAGCCGCATCCTTCTATGGCGACCCGACAGCATCCGTCCCCCTGATCGGTATCACCGGCACTAACGGGAAGACCACGACGACCTATCTGATAGAGGGGATCCTTGCTTCAGCAGGGCTTCCGGCTGCAGTCCTCGGAACGATAAGCTACCGCTTCGGCGGTACCAGTATCGAAGCATCACATACGACGCCGGAATCGACTGAGCTCCAGTCAGCGTTGCGAAGGATGGCTGATGACGGTGCAAAGTCATTTGTAATGGAAGTTTCCTCCCATGCTCTGGAACAGAAGCGGGTCGACGGCTGTCATTTCGATGTCGGTATATTCAGCAACCTGACCAGGGACCATCTTGACTACCACGGAGGGATGGAAGAGTATCTTGAAGCGAAAAAGCGGCTCTTCTCGAAACTGCTGAAGCCCGACCCTGCAAAGCCGCGCCGCAGGGCAGCGGTCAATATGGATGACCCGTATGGTGCTGCGGTGAGGGAGAGTTCGGCGTGTCCGGTGATCACGTACGGGACTGATCCATCGAACGACCTGCACGGAGTTGATGTGCGGATATCAGTAAGCGGCATAAGCGGGGGGATTCACACTCCAAAGGGGGATCTCCCCTTTTCGTCCAATCTCCTCGGGAGGTTCAATCTTTCGAATATTCTGGCAGCTGCTTCTGCAGGGATAGCACTCGACCTTCCGTTAGCGGCGATTAAAAAGGGGATAGAAGAGCATCTGCCGGTGCCCGGAAGGCTTGAGCGGGTCGAAAACAGCTGCGGAGTGACCTGTTTAGTCGATTATGCACATACCGGCGACGCACTGGAAAATGTACTTTCGACGCTCAAAGAGATAGCTGTTGGCAGAATCATCACCGTTTTCGGCTGTGGAGGGGACAGGGACAACGGCAAGCGTCCGATCATGGGGAGGATAGCTGCGGCGATGTCTGATTTTGCCGTCGTCACATCAGATAATCCAAGGACCGAAGATCCTGGAAAGATCCTTGCTCAGATCAAGAGCGGAATTACGCCGCTGGGATTGCGGGAGTACAACCTGTCAGAGCTTGCCGATGGTTTTGGAGAAAAAGGATTTATTGTCTGCGAGAACCGGCGGGAAGCGATCCGTCTTGCCATAAGACTTGCGAGATCGGGAGACCTTCTTCTGCTTGCGGGGAAGGGACATGAGGACTACCAGATAATCGGTACGACAAAACATCATTTCGATGACCGTGAAGAAGCGGCAGAGGCTTTCAGATGCTAGAGACCATGTTCACGGTACATGAGATCGCCGCTGCGACTGGCGGACGGATAATCGGTCATCCCGACAGGAACGTTTTCGGAGTGTCCACCGATTCGAGGAGCGTAGAGCCGGATATACTTTTTGTTCCGCTCACAGGAGAGCGTTTCGATGGTCACGACTATCTGGCAGAAGTCTTTGCAAAAGGTGCAGCCGCTTCCCTGGTCGAAGAGGGGCGTGTGCAGGATCTTTCTTCACTACCTGTAGATGCATCACTAATTGTCGTGCCGGACACACTGAAGGCTCTTGGGGATCTTGCCGCACATTACCGGCAACGGTTTTCCATTCACGTCATCGGGGTGACCGGGAGTAACGGCAAGACCACGACAAAAGAGATGCTGGCATCGATACTTGACCTCAGCGGGCCGGGACTGAAGACATCAGGCAATCTGAACAACCTGATAGGTCTTCCGCAGATGGTCTTTCAGCTTGGCAGAGAGCATACGTGGGCGATATTCGAGATGGGTATGAGTGAGATCGGAGAGATCGACAGGTTGGCTCAGATTGCCGCACCTGATGTCGGGGTCATCACCAATGCCTTTCCTGCGCATCTTGCAAGTATGGGGAGCGTCGATGCTGTCGCACAGGCAAAAGGGGAGCTTTTCCTCAGGCTTCCTGCAGGGGGGTATGCGATAGCGAATGCAGACGATCCGCTGATATCGCAATGTCCGGCGCCGGCCGGAGTCACTCGCCGCAGTTTCGGGCTGCATGGGGCGGATATTACCGCATTGGATCTGGTCCCGCAGGGGAAAGACGGCCAGAGGTTTACACTCAGGATCGCTGACCGGTCCTGCGAGCTGCTGCTCCGGGCATTCGGCAGGCATAACATATATAATGCGCTTGCAGCGGCAGCGGCAGCTGATTCGCTTGGAATCGGCATGGAAACCATCATTGCCGGCCTCTCTGCATTCAGCCCCTATGACAAGAGATTCAAGCTGGATGATCTGGGCCCGATCGTTCTTATCGATGACAGCTATAATGCAAATCCGGCATCAGTCGGAGCGGCTCTGCTGACACTCAGGGAGCTGAAGGGGAACAACAGAGCGATCGCAGTACTTGGAGACATGCTGGAACTCGGTGAGGAGAGCCTCTCTGCGCATCGGGATGTCGGTCACCTTGCAGCCACCTGCGTAGAAAGGCTCTACGTGTACGGCGCTATGGTGGATATCGTGGCTGAAGCAGCATTGGAGGCAGGTATGCCCGGCAATGAAGTGGTTCGTGCTGCAAGTCATGATGAGATCCTTCAGGATATCGTGAAAGACCATCTGGACGGTGATTACATAATGGTGAAGGGTTCACGGGGGATGAGGATGGATATTGTCTCCTCAACATTACGAGAGACATTCTCAGGGCCGGATTACACCAGGGGGATAGCCTGATGCTGTATCATTTTTTATACCCGCTTGCGGCAGATATAAGACTTTTCAATGTTTTCAAGTATCTTACCTTCAGGTCTATCTATGCGATGATAACCGCTTTGGCGGTCGCATTTTTCATAGGCCCATGGATGATACGAAAACTTGAAGGACTTCAGGCAAGGCAGGTGATCCGGACAGACGGACCGGAGTCACACCTTAAAAAGCAGGGTACTCCGACAATGGGGGGTGTTCTGATCATTGCCTCGATACTTATCCCGACGCTTCTCTGGAGCGACCTTACAAATAAATATGTCTGGCTGGCGCTCTTCATCATTGTCGGTTACGGGATAATCGGCTTTGTCGATGATTACAAGAAGGTGGTCGAGAAAAATCCGAAAGGGCTTACTCCGAGACAGAAGATGTTCTGGCAGGTTCTGATGGCAGCTGCTGTTGCAACGTTCCTGTACATAATCCCGGAATTTTCCGAGGAACTTTTCTTTCCGTTCTTCAAGAAACTTCATCCTGATCTGGGCCTGCTGTACATACCGTTTGTCACGCTGGTGATCGTCGGGGCAAGTAATGCAGTCAACCTGACCGACGGGCTTGACGGGCTTGCCATCGGTCCGGTCTCGATAAACGCGGCGACCTACATGATCTTTGCCTATATCGCCGGGAATTTCAAACTCGCCACATACCTGCAGATACCCTATGTAGCCGGTACCGGAGAGCTTGCCATCCTCTGTGCTGCGATGGTCGGCGCCGGGCTCGGCTTCCTCTGGTACAACTCGTATCCTGCAGAGGTGTTCATGGGAGATGTCGGCTCGCTCTCACTCGGCGGCGGGCTCGGTACTCTGGCCGTCCTGACAAAGCAGGAGATCCTGCTGGTGATAGTCGGCGGCATCTTTGTAGTAGAGGCGCTCTCCGTGATCTTTCAGGTCGGTTCCTACAAGTACCGCGGCAAGCGGATCTTCAGGATGGCGCCGATTCATCACCATTTCGAACTGAAAGGGGTTGCTGAGCCGAAGATCATCGTCCGCTTCTGGATCATCTCGATAATCCTGGCTCTGATTGCAATATCAACGCTCAAGTTGAGGTAGAAATTGGACCTTTCAGACAAAAAAATCCTTGTCATGGGGCTTGCGCGGACAGGCGCGGCATGCTGCCGTTTCCTTGCCGGGCAGGGTGCAGCGGTTGTAGCTACCGACATGAGGGACGAAGCAGCACTGGCTGATGTCCTTGCAGAACTTGGCGGTTCAGGGATACGGTTTGCCCTCGGTCATCATGATAAGGCTGATTTTATCGAAGCGGATATGATAGTCGTCTCTCCCGGAGTCCCTATGGATCATCCGATGCTCCTGCAGGCGAAAGATGCCGGGAGAGAGATCATCAGTGAGATCGAGCTGGCAAGCCGGTTCATCGATGCTCCGCTCGTCGCAATAACCGGAACAAACGGCAAGACAACGACAACGACACTTTGCGGTGAACTGTTCAGGGCAAACGGATTTGAAACGTATGTCGGAGGAAATATAGGTGAACCGCTGGTTGAGTTGCTGGAGTCGAAAGCAGAGATAGAGCGGGTCGTTGTAGAAATAAGCTCTTTCCAGATGGAGTGGACAAACTCCTTCCGTCCGAAAGTAGCAGCACTGCTGAATATCAGCGAAGATCACCTTGACCGCTATGCGAGCTACCAGGATTACATCGATGCCAAACTGAGAATCTTCGAAAACCAGACAACAGAGGATTTTGCGGTACTGAACATGGATGATCCGCTTGTGTGGCAATACTCACAAGCGCTGAAAGCCCGGATATTTCCCTTCAGCCGGAACTATGAGCTTGATGAAGGCGTCTTCTTCAAAGAGGACGTGATCATCTACCGGCATGACGGCGTAGAGGCACTCTTCCCGACAGCCGGTTTCCGGCTCAAAGGGGTCCATAACCTTGAAAACATCATGGCAGCTCTGGCTGCGGCACTTCTTCTCGGCTGTTGTCCTGAGGAGAGTTTTGTCTGCGTGCGTGACTTCGGCGCACTTCATCACCGGATGGAGTTTGTCCGCGAGATTCGCGAAGTGAGCTATTATGAGGACAGCAAGGCGACGAATGTCGGGAGTGTGGTAAAAGCGCTTGAGAGCTTCGAAAACATTACGCTGATCGCCGGCGGGAAAGACAAGGGGGGCTCATATGCACCGCTTGCTCCGCTGGTGAAAGAGAGAGTCCGTCATCTCATCCTTATCGGTGAAGCAGCTGCGCGGATGGGTGAAGAGCTTGGGGAGCTGACCGACACGAGAAAGGCTGCTTCCATGGAGGATGCGGTCAGGCTTGCGGCAGAGCTGACTGATCCCGGCGGCACAGTGCTGATGTCGCCTGCCTGCTCCAGCTTCGATATGTTCCGCGACTATGAAGAACGGGCAGAGAGATATATTGCAGCGGTTAACGGGCTTACAGCGTGAAAGCATCTGAAGTTCAGGATAGTAGCGTATGCTGAAAAAGCTGGAAGGGTACGATCTCATTATTTTGACTATGGTGGTGGTACTCACCTGTTTCGGGGTGGTAATGGTCTACTCGGCATCATCGATCATGGCTGAAAAAAAATTCCACGACAGTTTTTTCTTTCTGAAAAGACAGGGGCTTTATGCAGTTCTGGGCTTTATCATAATGTATGCTGCCATGCGTACTGACTATCATCTCTGGAGCAAAGCCGCGGTTCCGGTGCTTATTATCTGCCTTGTCTGTCTTGTGCTGGTATTCATCCCGGGGGTCGGCGGCAGTGTCAAGGGTGCAACCCGCTGGATCAGGTTCCCCGGATTCAATTTCCAGCCGGCAGAGCTTGCCAAGGTCGCACTCATTATTTTCATGGCATATTCACTCGACAGAAAACAGGAACAGATCCGCTGGTTCAAAGGGCTTGTCCCGTACATGCTGGTACTGATGCTGATGATCGGGTTGTTGATGATACAGCCTGACATGGGTTCATCCATGACTCTGGCAGGGGTCGCAATGGTCATGCTGTTTGCCGCGGGTATGCGGGTCTCTCACGTCATATCGATCGTTCTCTTTTCGGCGCCGTTCGTCTATTACGCGATCAGGCACAAGGAGTACCGGTGGAGGAGGATCACCTCCTTTCTCAACCCCTGGGCTGACCCCGGGAACACCGGTTTTCAGATCATCCAGTCATGGCTTGCTTTCGGGACAGGCGGCATAACCGGACAGGGGCTTGGTGAGGGGAAGCAGAAACTTTTTTACCTGCCTGAGGCTCATACCGACTTCATCCTCTCTGTTGTCGGAGAAGAGCTGGGTTTCATAGGGACCGTCACGGTTGCAGCGATGTTCTTTCTGCTAGTGCACCGGAGCATACGGGTCGCCGTGTATGCAGAAGACAGTTTCGGACGGTTTCTCGCGCTCGGAATCGCAGTATTGATAGGTGCGCAGGCATTTGTTAACATTGCGGTCGTCATGGGACTTCTTCCGACTAAAGGGCTGGCTCTTCCATTCATCAGCTACGGCGGCAGCTCTCTTATTCTGAGTCTGTTTTCAATAGGGATACTCCTGAACATATCAAGCAGGATGAGGGGGCTTCCATGAGACTCGTGATAGCAGGCGGTGGTACCGGAGGGCATCTCTTCCCCGGGATTGCGGTTGCCGAGGAGTTCCTTTCGCGTGATCCTGCCCATGAAGTACTCTTTGTCGGGACCGAGCGCGGAGTAGAGGCCAGGCTCCTGCCGAAACTGGGTTACCGGCTTGAGCTGATATCTGCGGCCGGCGTCCGCGGCAAAAGTCTCTATGGCCAGATCAAAGGTCTGGCAGGGTTTCTCTACGGCTATTCCCAGTCGAGGCGCATACTGAAAGAGTTTAACCCGGATCTGGTGCTCGGTGTCGGCGGCTATGCTTCCGCTCCGCTTGTCCTTGCCGCACGGGGGATGCTGATCCCGCGCTTCGTGCATGAGCAGAATGCCATCCCCGGGATGACGAACAAGCTGCTCTCGCGTATCGCAGGGCAGGCGTTCATCTCCCTGGAGGAGTCACGGAAGTTCTTTCCGAAAGATACAACCCTTCTGACCGGCAATCCGCTTCGGAAACAGATACTGGATGAAGTGGCTGCAAATCCCCCCTGCTCGCAAAGCTCGCTTCCCCCCTTTGATAAAGGGGGGAATGAGGGGGGATTTCATCTGCTGGTTTTCGGCGGCAGCCTCGGCGCACACAGTATAAACATGACCATGACGGCTGCTTTGCCGCTTCTTGAGACGCTGGGCGCAACGCTTACCATAACTCATCAGACCGGTGAAAAGGATTTTGATGATGTCTCTGCCGCGTACCGCGCTGCAGGGGTGAAGGCGAACATCGTCCCGTTCATCGACAATATGGCAGCGGAGTACCGTGCGGCCGATCTGGTCATCTGCCGCGCCGGTGCGACCACTATTGCCGAGGTGACCGCCTGCGGAAAACCGTGCATCTTCATCCCCTTTCCACATGCAGTTGACGACCATCAGCGAAAAAACGCAGAAGCGCTTCTCAAGTGCAGCGCCGGCTTCATGCTCCTTGAACGGGAGCTGACCGCAGAAAGTCTGGTGAAGCAGATTGCGGAAATACTTGAATCCCCATCACTGCTTCGTGAGACAGGAGAGAATGCCAGGAGCATTGCCCGCCTTGATGCGGCAAAAGTGATCGTGGATGAGATGATGAAGGCGGTGCATCCTGCATCAGACGGGGTTGATAGGATCCCCACTGCTCCAGGTGCTAACTAATACTGAGGTAATCATATGTACGGAAAAATCGAAAAAATCCACTTCGTCGGCATCGGCGGGATAGGTATGAGCGGAATCGCCGAGGTGCTGCTGAACCTGGGCTACAAAGTGTCCGGTTCTGACCTCAGAGGGAGTGACATCACCGAGCGGCTGGCCGGTCTTGGCGCCGAGATCGGCATCGGCCACAAGGCTGAGAATATCCGGAGTGTCGATGTTGTGGTCATCTCCTCGGCGGTTCATGACGACAATCCCGAAGTTGTCGAGGCAAAGCGGCTCCACATACCGGTCATCCCCCGGGCGGAGATGCTTGCCGAGCTGATGCGGATGAAATTCGGCATCGCTATTGCCGGCACACACGGCAAGACGACGACCACTTCGATGGCAGCCTCGATTCTCGGTCATGCCGGAATCGATCCGACCATCGTCATCGGCGGCAAGCTGAACGCCATCGGGACAAATGCCCGGCTCGGGCAGGGAAAGTTCCTCCTTGCAGAAGCGGATGAGTCGGACGGCTCTTTTCTTGTGCTCTCCCCGACGATAGCGGTTGTCACCAACATCGATGCCGACCATCTTGACCACTACTCCGGGATCGAGGAGATAAAGGACACCTTTGTCGAGTTCATCAACAAAGTCCCCTTCTACGGGCTTGCAGTCCTCTGCCTCGATGATCCGAACATCCGTTCGGTTCTCCCGCTGGTGAAGAAACGCTACATGACCTATGGCCTGTCAACCCAGGCTGATATCCGTGCTACCCATGTTAAGCATGACGGCTTTCGCACATCGTTTGTCGCCCACTTCAAAGGGTACCGGCTCGGTGAGGTCTCGTTTAACATGCCCGGCGCGCATAATGTGCTCAATGCCATGGCCTGTATAGCAGTCGCATTGGAACTCGATGTGCCGTTCACTGCCATTCAGGAAGGTTTTGCAACCTTCGGTGGTGTCGGGAGAAGGTTCACGGTCAAGGGGGAGCCGAAAGGGGTCATGGTCGTGGACGACTACGGGCATCATCCGGCCGAGATCAAGGCGACGCTTGCCGCAGCCAGGCAGGGGTGGCCGGAGAGGCGGATCATCGCTGCCTTCCAGCCGCACCGTTACACCCGGACACACGAGCTGTTCAACGAGTTTGTCACCGCTTTCTACGATGCAGACCTGCTGGTGCTGACCGATGTCTACGCAGCAGGTGAGCAGCCGATCGAAGGTGCGACTGCGGAGCGTCTGGCAAAGGAGATCAGACGACACGGACAGAAGGATGTGACGCATATTGCAGACCGCGAACTGATTCCTGAACATCTTGCCGGGATCGTCAGGGAAGGGGACATCGTTATCACCCTTGGCGCCGGGAACATCTGGCAGCAGGGCGAGGCGCTGGTAAAGATCCTGGAGGGATAAGCTGAATCTTTCTGAAGTCAGCATACGCGGCAATCTCCTGCGGGATGAGCCGATGAGCCGCCATACGTCACTCAAGGTGGGTGGCCCGGCGGATCTTTTTGCCATACCTGATGATCCTGACGATCTGCTGGCTCTGGTCAATCAGCTCTCTACGGCAGGTGCAACGTGGATTGCTGTCGGGAGAGGCTACAATCTGCTCGTGAAAGACGGGGGGATACGCGGGGCGGTGATCTCGCTGGAACGGTTCAACCGGATCGAGGGGCAAGGTGAGGGGCGGATACGTGCGGAGGCCGGAGCTGAAAACCTCGAAGTGGTCAGGTTCGGGCAGAAGGCGGGGCTAGGCGGGATCGGTTTTATCTCCGGTATCCCCGGTACGATCGGCGGGGCGGTCAGGATGAATGCCGGTGCGTACGGGGAGGGGATCCTGGAACGGGCTGCCTGTCTGACCCTGCTGCGGGAGGGTAACCTCAGGGAGTTTTGCCTCAGTGAGCTTGATTATGGATATCGCCGGCTGTCGCTGCAGCAGGGGGATATTCTCGTTTCTGTCCTCCTGCAACTGGAAGAGCGTGATCCGGTGCTGACCGAAGAGGAGATCAAAAAGGACCTTGAGCTGAGAAGGACTAAACATAATGTCGGCTTCCCGAGTGCAGGATCTTTTTTCAAGAATCCTTCAGGGCAGGCTGCCTGGAAGCTGATAGACGCAGCCGAGATGCGCGGAAAATCGTTCGGCGGTGCGGGAGTCTCAGAGCAGCACAGCAACTTCCTTGTCAACAGGGGCGGAGCGACTGCTGCAGATTTCCTGGCTCTGGCCGAAATGGTGAAGGCAGCCGTGCTCAATACATCCGGGGTTACGTTGGAGGAAGAGGTCAGGATCGTAGGGGAGGACCCGAGCCGGTGACGGCACGAACCGGTTCTCACTTCAACGCCTCTGCTTTTGCATCATTGCAGAATTTGGCCAGCTACCTGTAAGGGCACCCGGAGTGTCTGAATGTTACTGATGGCCCCGTGCCCCGGCTGTTTCCGTTCGATCCGGCTCGTGCCGTCACTACCAAGGGTGATATGTGGGAGGATACATGAAAAACAGAAAAA
Organism: Geobacter sp.; assembly: GCA_009886125.1. Classification (GTDB taxonomy): domain Bacteria; phylum Desulfobacterota; class Desulfuromonadia; order Geobacterales; family DSM-12255; genus VEOV01. The sequence continues at coordinate 17,571 of VFJK01000003.1, forward strand.
TCGGCGTACTGATGGGCGGGCTCTCTGCCGAGCGTGAAGTCTCCCTGAAAAGCGGGGCCGCTGTTCACAAGGCGCTGCTGGCAAGGGGATTCGATGCTGTCACGGTGGATGTCGGGCGCGATCTTTCAACGCGACTTGGAGAGGAAAAGATCGAAGTCGCCTTTGTCTGCCTGCATGGACGCTATGGTGAAGATGGTGCGGTGCAGGGTCTTCTCGAGCTGATGGGGATACCGTATACGGGTTCCGGAGTCCTTGCCAGCGCACTGGCGATGGACAAGATTTTTGCGAAAAAGATTTTTGCGGCAAGCGGTCTTACCATAACACCGTACGTTGTCTTTAAAAAAGGAGATGCTCCGGATCCGGCAAAAATCCTGTTCGGGTTCCCGGTTGTGGTGAAGCCTTCACGTGAGGGTTCATCCGTCGGCGTCAGTATCGTCAAGGCTGCCGAAGAGCTGTCCAAGGCTATGGAGAGTGCATTCTGCTATGACAACGAGATCCTGGTTGAAAAGTACGTCAAGGGGCGTGAGATCCAGGTCGGGATACTTGATGAGAAGGGGATCGGGGCGATAGAGATCGTTCCGAAAAACGAGTTCTACGACTTTGAAGCGAAATACACGGATGGAATGGCGATACATATCATGCCTGCACCGCTTCCGGGTGATCAGTATGACGAACTGCTCAGGTCGGGTGAGATCGCACATGCAGTTCTCGGCTGCTCCGGATACAGTCGGGTTGACTTCATCGTCACAGAGGACAAAGAGGCGTATCTTCTGGAGGTCAACACCCTTCCGGGGATGACCTCCTTAAGTCTTCTGCCGGAAATTGCACAGCACGCAGGAGTTGGTTTCGAGGAGTTGGTGGAGAGGATTATCCGTTCTGCATCGCTCAAAATATGAGGGATAAAAAAGTTTTTTACGGGGCAGTTTCCACTATAAACCGTGACTGATATATGCTATTTATTTTGAATAAAATGTACTGCGTGCAAGCGCGTCATTTATCAGGATGAAGCGCTTTCGGAGACTATGCGCGAACTTAACCTGAACAATCAAAAGCCGGCGACGAGAAACCGTTTCAAGAAACAACGGAAAAAGATCAGCTTCCGCGGTTTCCTGAAAAAAACTGTGCGAGTGGCAACTGCAGTTGTGGTAGTATCTCTTGTCTTTCTTGTCTGCTTTGAGCTGTACGGTTTTGTAGGAAAAACGACTTTTTTAAAGCTTGACCGGGTAGATGTTTCAGGCTTCAAGAAGCTTACCCGTGATGAGATCATGTCATCTGCCGCAGTCAAGATCGGCGACGATCTTCTCGGGCTCCGTCTCTCGCGGATGGGGGAGCAGCTGACGAAGAATCCCTGGATAGCATCGGTAAGGGTTCGGCGGAATTTCCCACACTCACTTTCGATTGATGTTGTTGAGCGGCAGCCGGTAGGTATAGTCAGTATGGGATACCTGTACTATCTTGACAGTCGCGGCGAGATATTCAAACCGCTTCAGGAGGGCGACAGCCTTGATTTCCCTGTTATCACCGGGCTTTCGGAAGATGATATTCTCAAGGACCCATCCGGGGCAAAAGAGACTCTGAAAGGAGTCCTTGCTCTGTTGCAGCATCTTCAGAAGGATAGATCCGGAGTCAGGCTGGCTGATATTTCCGAACTCCATTACGATAAGGGTTTCGGCTATACTCTTTTCACGACCGACCAGGGGCTGCCAATACGGCTTGGAACGAGCGGGTTCGATGAGAAGCTCGATCGTTTGTCAAGGGTCTACAGTGAACTTCAGCCTCAGATCCCGACACTTGAGTATATCGATCTGGATTACAACGACAGAATAGTGGTTAAAAAAACCTGATGATGGCTGTCAAGCCAATCCATCCATAAAGCACACAGCTCATTTTGGGGGTATCAATGTCTGGCAGAAGAGACAACCTGATTGTAGGTCTTGATATTGGAACGACGAAGATCTGCGCGATCGTCGGCAATCTTACCGAAGACGGTCTTGATATAGTCGGAATCGGGTCCAGCCCTTCGCACGGCCTTCGCAAAGGGGTCGTCATAAATATTGACAGCACGGTACAGTCGATACGAAAAGCGATTGAAGAGGCTGAACTGATGGCCGGCTGTGAGATAAAGAGCGTCTTTGCAGGCATTGCCGGCGGGCACATAAAGGGGATGAATTCCCAGGGTGTCATAGCCATAAAAAACCGCGAAGTCGCTCCAGATGATGTAAAGCGGGTCATCGATGCGGCAAAGGCTATCGCAATACCTATGGACCGCGAGGTAATCCATATCCTGCCTCAGGAGTTCATCATAGATGATCAGGACGGCATCCGCGAACCACTGGGGATGAGCGGCGTCCGTCTGGAGGCGAAAGTCCATATTGTCACCGGTGCTGCGGCAAGTGCACAGAATATTGTCAAATCCTGTAACCGTGCAGGCCTTGATGTCGCTGATATTGTGCTTGAACAGCTGGCATCTTCCGAGGCGGTGCTTTCAGCGGAAGAGAAAGAGCTGGGGGTCGCTCTCGTTGATATCGGCGGTGGTACTACCGATATTGCGATATTTGTCGATGGCGCGATCAAGCACACTTCCGTGCTCGCTCTTGGCGGGAACCAGTTGACGAACGACATAGCTGTCGGACTGAGAACGCCCATGGCTGAGGCTGAGAAGATCAAGCAGAAATACGGCTGCTGCCTCTCATCCATGGTCGGCAAGGATGAGACCATCGAAGTTCCCAGTGTCGGCGGCAGAAAACCCCGGATCCTTTCGAGGCAGCTTCTGGCGGAGATCCTTGAGCCCAGGGTGGAGGAGATATTCACGCTCGTCAACCGGGAGATCGTCAAGTCCGGATATGAGGATATGATCGCCTCCGGAGTCGTCATCTCCGGCGGGAGCACTATTCTGGAGGGTATGCCTGAACTTGCAGAACAGATCTTCAACCTCCCGGTCCGCAGAGGTGGGCCGCAGAATATCGGCGGCCTTGTTGATGTCGTAAATTCGCCGGTCTATGCAACAGGCGTCGGACTTGTTATTTACGGCAGTCGGCATATTGATACTACGGCTCACTTCCCGACGAACCAGAGCGATGACAGCGTGTTCAGGAAGGTGAGTAGAAGGATGAAAGAGTGGTTCGGCGAATTCTTTTAAGGAGGAGCGCCACTTTTGCGCAATCTCGGCGTTGACGTTCGGAAGCTCCTTGTGCGACGTAGCGCTGCTACGTCTCCGCGGGCTCCCTCCGTCGCCTTGACCTTGCACAAAATTGACACTCCTTAAAGCGCAAGCAGGTCGCTTCAGGAGAAGCGATGACCTTGCAGAAATTGATATCAGTTATATTTCATCATAAACCGGGGAAGGGGGTGCGGTATGCAGTTTGAGCTTGACCAAAGCATTGAGGTGACTGCAAAAATCAAGGTTGTCGGGGTTGGCGGAGGCGGAAGCAATGCGGTGAACACGATGATCGACAAACATGTCCATCATGTCGAGTTCATCGTTGCCAATACCGATGCGCAGGCTTTGAGAACCTCCAAGGCTCCGACAAAGGTTCAGCTTGGATCGATCCTGACCAAGGGGCTTGGTGCGGGGGCGGACCCCGGTGTTGGTCGCGATGCGGCGATCGAGGATCGTGAGCGCCTGATGGAGACGCTTCAGGGTGCCGATATGGTTTTCGTGGCTGCCGGCATGGGTGGCGGAACCGGTACCGGTGCTGCTCCGGTTGTTGCCGATGTTGCCAAGGAGCTCGGCGCTCTTACCGTCGGAGTCGTGACAAAGCCGTTCACCCGCGAAGGCAAGCGCCGCAAGGAGCAGGCTGAGATCGGTATCCGCGAACTGAAAAAGCATGTCGACTCCCTTATTGTCATCCCGAATGACCGCCTGATCGGACTTGCAGGGAAAAACACCTCGATCCTTGATGCGTTCAAGCCTTCTGATGATGTGCTCCGGCAGGCTGTCCAGGGGATTTCCGATCTGATTACCACTACCGGTATGATCAATGTCGACTTTGCCGACGTCAAGTCTATCATGAGTGTACGCGGGATGGCTATAATGGGTATAGGTCTGTCGAGCGGTGATAACCGTGCCACTGAAGCAGCGACCGCAGCTATTTCGAGTCCGATTCTTGAAGATATCGACATCTCCGGTGCAAAGGGTGTCCTGGTTAACATCTGTGGTTCCTCAAGTATGACGATGGAGGAGTATGAGGTCGTCAGTCGTATTATTCACGAGAAGGTCCATGAGGACGCAAATATCATTATCGGTCTTCTTGTAGACGAAGAGCTTGGTGACAAGCTTAAGGTCACTGCGATTGCTACCGGCTTTGGTGACCGCTTTGACATGGAAAAGGGGAAAATCGAGAAGGTTACAAAGCTTCAGGATGTAGCGAGAACCAATCTCGATACTCCTACCTTTGTCCGCAACAGCGGGCAGGATCAGCGCAGGTCCTCGGTTGTCAAACAGTCAAGCTTCTCGATGGATGAGGATGATCAGTATGATATCCCCACTTTCCTTCGCAAATCGGTAGACTGATTCATTGCCGGCTCCCCACCCCCCGGGGAGCCGGTTTACTTTGAAGCATCCAATCCTCGATAATGTCCTGGAAAATCATATCAAAACTTAAAAGCAGACTCGGTACAGAGTCAGGTGCTTCAACACGCAGGCGCGGGGCATCCTTGAGGATATGCATTCTGTATCCGAATCGATACAGTGTCGGGATGAGCAACCTCGGTTTTCAGGCTGTGTATTCGATGCTGAACGCGTACCCGGATATACTCTGCGAGCGGGCCTTTCTCCCGGACCCTGAAGAGATGCGGGAGTATCTGGAGAGCCGGACTCCTCTTCTCTCTCTTGAGTCGCAGCAGCGGGTGTCAGGTTTTGATATCGTGGCTTTTTCGGTCTCATTCGAAAGTGATTATCTGAATATCCCCGCAATGTTCCGCCTCGCCGGAATCCCCTGCTACTCCTCAGAAAGAACAGAACGAGACCCGTTTGTGCTTGCGGGTGGTGCAGCTACGTTCCTGAACCCGGAGCCTGTAGCGGATTTCATGGATGCACTCTGTATTGGTGAAGCTGAAGAGATCCTTCCCGGGCTCCTTGACAAGCTTTGCGGCGCTTCGACCGGTAGAAGCGGACTTATTGAGGAGCTGTCAATGCTTCCGGGAGTCTATACCCCGGCCCTCGTTCAACAAGGTTCAAAAAAGCAGGTCACGCGGCTTTACCTCAAGGATCTTGACAGTCACCATGTTGCTACCGTTATAAACGCACCGGAGGCAGAATTTTCTGATCTACATCTTGTCGAGCTTTCACGTGGCTGTCCCAGGGGGTGTCGCTTCTGTGCAGCAGGCTATATCTATCTTCCATACCGGCAGCGATCAGTTGATGCTGTCAAAATCGATGTCGAAACGGGGATAGCCAATAACAGGAAGATCGGACTCGTTGCAGCTGCGGTTGGAGATTATCGGGGTATCGGGGAGCTGAGTCGCTATATCATCGACACCGGAGGGAGTTTTTCAGTATCTTCACTCCGGATTGACGGACTTGATGAGACCATGACTGATCTTCTGGTCGAGAGTGGGCACAAAACTGCAACGCTTGCCCCGGAGGGCGGATCACAGAGGCTTCGCGATCTGATCAAAAAGGATATTACGGAAGAACAGATATTTTCAGCCTGTGAACGGCTTATAGGTAAGGATATCCTGAACCTGAAACTCTACTTTATCATCGGGCTGCCGACAGAAACCGACGCTGACATACAGAAACTGCTTGAACTTGTAGCGAAGATCCGCGAGCTTGTTGTCTTACAGGCAAAGCTGAACAGACGTCTTGGTGAAATCACCCTCTCGATCAATCCGTTTATTCCGAAACCGTTCACCCCGTTCCAGTGGTGCGGCATGACTCCGCTGAAGACCCTTGAGGGCAGGTTGAAAACTATCCAGCAAGCTTTGAGGCGTATCCCTAATGTTACGGTACAGTCTGAAAGTCTCAAAGATGCCATGCTTCAGGCGCTTCTCTCAAGAGGAGACAGAAGGCTTTCTGCGTTTCTTGTCAAGAGTGATGAACTCCAGAGCTGGCGTAAAGGGGCAAAGGCGCTGGGGCTGGCTGTTGAAGAGATCGTTACGAGGCAGATTCCGCTTGATGAAGAGCTCCCTTGGGATTTCATAAAGAGTGTGCCGAAGGATCTGCTGAAGAGGGAGTACCTGAGCGCCTTCCCAGAGAGAAACGTGTAATCGTGCTGTAAAGGTCAATCTTCGAAGTTTGCTGACCGCTTCATTGAAATCGTTTTATTTTTATCCCATTTCCGGATCGCTTCCTGCCAATATCTAAACCCTCAATTAAATATTCTTTCAAATAAAATACTAAGACTTAATGAGTTTGAGCGTTCAGCCTGATGATATAACTTATAAAAAACAGTTATGAAATTTTAATTGCAATTAGCTGCTTAAATAATCTATATTTATAAAATCTTATATTACGATTTATAAGGCAGAGGTACAGTGTTCTCCCCCCACCCGCTAACAGACAAGTTTTCTGATCAGCTTATCCCGCTCCTTTCTGTCGAGACAGAGGATTCATATCTGCTTGCAAGAGTCGATGAACTGGCAGGAGTGCATGGCAACCCCGTGTACAAGGAGATGCTTCTGGTCATGACCGGGAAGCATTTCGGCGCTGATCTTTCGAAAAAGTACTGGGAGGAGGCGGTCAGCCATTGTCACAGCATATTCAAACCTGAATTTGCAAAGCGCGGATTCCGCCCTGCTCTGATGGATTATCTTCGCCACATTGTGTGGGAGTTCGCTGATCCGAGAATCATCGAAGGGGACTATCTCTACAATATTACCCGATCATCGGTCACTGACGGGCTTACCGGTCTTTACAACCAGACCTACTTCAAGAGGATACTGGAAAAGACGATCTATAATCAGCGACGGGACGAAGAGACCTCGTTTGCACTGGTTTTATTCGATCTTGACCACTTCAAGCAGTATAACGACCGCTGCGGTCATCTTTTCGGTGATGAGGCGCTCAGGCTCTGCGCAGAGATAATCAACAGGAATCTCAGAGAAGGTGATATTGCAGTCAGATATGGTGGCGAGGAGTTTGCGCTGCTGCTTCCAAAACTTGATAGGCATTCCGCTTTTTCAGTCGCGGAGAGGATCAGAAAGGGGATCGAGAAGCATTATTTCCCCAAACAGGAGCTTCTCGATAACGGTACCCTCACCATAAGTGGCGGGATCTCTGTTTTCCCTGACAGCGGTACGACTGCAGAGGAGATAATCCAGTCTGCCGATAAAGAGCTTTATAAGGCAAAGCAGCGCAGAAATTACATATACTCTTTCTCGGAAGACAGGAGGAAGAACTCAAGACGAACGGTACGGTCACTTGTCGAGTACGCATCTTTTGACGGCGCTCTCTACCGGCCGGCGCTCTCGACAGATATAAGCGAGCATGGAATGGGGCTTGGATGCGAAAGTCTGCTGGAGGAGGGGATGACTCTGTCTCTTCGGTTGACGAAACCGTACTGGCCAGAGAACATCCATCTGTCGGCAAAAGTCAGGCAGGTCCGCCGCAAGGATGAAGTCGTCTATATCGGGCTTGAATTTAACGAATCACTCGATTCGATTGAAAACCTTCTTACACGTCAAAAGAACTCTCTTGCCACGGTCGCACGATAAAGTCCGGAATAACCCTCAACCATTTGTTTCAAGCCATCCTTTAATCTCATCAACTCGTAAAACCCATGCAGTGCTAAGCCGCTCTCTGAGAAATGCGGATAGCAGAGAGTCAAACAGCTGGGTCCCGCACTCAAGCAGATGCATCCGCTCATAGAAAACCGCTTCCTGCTCGGCAGACTTGTCAGCGGTATTATCCTTTTCGATCTGTACTGACGGGCACTTGAATGAACCGAAGTGAAAAAGTTCACCTTTCAGCGTCAGCTTCCAGGAATGTTCGTCCTTTTCAAAATGGATGGTCGCTTCGGTGATTTTCTTCCCGAGATGAAGTGCGGCAAGAACTTCACTGAAATTGTCCTGCGCCCCTGCCACGGTGATTTTCTGGGTGCCGGACTCTCCGTTTACCTGGAGCAGCAGCCGGTCATTCATGAATGAAGTGAATGGCTCTCCGCTTCCGAAAATGCCGGGTGTGCATACGGTGTGCTCTCCGGATCCGGTCATGGTCTGATGAAGGAGCCAGAGGAGAAAGTCCTGGCCTATCCAGAGGTTTGACCTGATCAGGTCGAGGACCGATTCAGTCGATGCGAGGTTCGCCTTCTCAAGTTCAGGCAGGAGATCGTCAGCAGATAGACGCATGGCACGGGCAAAGGGGTGTATCATCAGGAGCCTGAGGCCGGGGAAGCTTTTCTTGAACTCGGTCTCAAACAGATCGATGACTTTCGGGCTGAGGGATGCAAGGGTCACGAGGCCGCTCCTGGTGTCCCAGATCACATCGTACATCGCCGGAGAAGGGAGAGCCCGTGCGAGGAGGGAGAGGCGGACCGCATCACGGATATCTTCCCGCTTCTGCTTTGGGACCCTGAAAAAGCCTGGATTGGATTCCAGAAAGTCCTGTTCAGCGATCTGCTGGTAAGCTTTCAGGAGGGGGACCGGGATGCGACGCTGATCACGGCGAAGCGTGAAGCTGAGATAATGATCACGGCGAAAGAGCTGCAACCCTGCAAAATCGGTACTCTGGCAGTCATCTGTCCTGACCCAGCCGATCGAGAGTTCTTCGGCAGAGCTCTCGATATTTTTGAACGAGGATTTTTCAAGGCACTCGCCGACCCACTCGAATATATTCCCTTCAGGCAGTTCGCCGACGACCTGGAACTGACATATGCTGACACTGTTTGCAAGTATTCCCATGGGGAGATGCTCCTTTATCGATAATAAGACGGGACCTATGGATACACTTTTTAGATAAGGAAGACAAGAGGCGAGAGATCAATATATGATGATGAATCCGCAAAACTCTCCTGCAAACGTCTCTTCTACGACTTCCACAAAATCGACCCGACCGGATGGCGGCCCGGAGCGGCACCATTCCAGCAGGGCGTCGACAGCCTCCTGAGCCCCTTCGAAGCACCCTTCCACCGCGCCATTTGTAAGGTTCCGGACCCAGCCGTTCACACGCAACCCCTGAGCGGTCATCCGGGTGTAATGGCGGAAGTTGACCCCCTGGACGATGCCGGTGACTATGACCCGTACCCTGCGATTCATCACACCTCTCCTCCCAGCAGCGTGAGGAACTCCTCTTCGCTCAGGATTTTCAATCCGAGGCTTCTGGCCTTTTCCAGCTTACTCCCGGCTTCGGAACCGGCTACCACATAATCGGTCTTCTTTGACACCGAGCCGGCAGCATGCCCCCCCTCGGCTTCAACCATTTTCTGGGCGTCGCTCCGGTTGAAGCGCTCCAGTGAGCCGGTAAAGACGAATGTCATCCCGGTGAAACGGCCGCCTACCCTTTTTTCCGCCACCGACGGGGAGACGCCGGAGGAAATGAGGCTCTCGATTACCCGGCGGTTCTCTTCGCCGGCAAAGAAGGCAGTGATGCTCCGCGCAACCTGAGGGCCGACTTCGCGCACCGCTTGCAACTCATCTTCAGCAGCGGCCATAAGATTCTGCAGTGAACCGAAGGAGTCGGCCAGAAGTTTGGCGGTATGCTCTCCCACATGGCGGATGCCGAGGGCGAAGACAAAGGTGCCCAACTCCCTGTTTTTGCTAGATTCGATGGCATTCAGCAGATTCTCGGCCAGCTTGTCGCCCATCCGTTCAAACTGCATCAGGTCGTTAACCGTCAATCGGTAGAGGTCAGCCACATCATGCACCAGGCCGAGACGGAGGAGCTGATCGATGTACTTCTCTCCCAGGCCATCGATATCCATGGCGTGGCGGGAGGCAAAGTGAATTATGGATTCACGAATCTGTGCAGGGCAGGCGAGCCCGAGGCAGCGGACTGCCACTTCGTCAAGGATCTTTACTGCCGGCGAACTGCACTCGGGGCAGACGGTAGGTATTGGAAGAGGCAGCTCGTTTCCGGTACGGTTCTCCAGCAGCACCCTGACAACCGCCGGGATGACATCGCCCGCCCGCTCGATCACCACGGTGTCACCTATGCGGATATCCTTTCGCTCCATCTCCTCCCAGTTATGCAGGGTCGCTCTTGAGACGGTCACCCCCGAGATCTCTATCGGTTTCAGGTGAGCAGTCGGGGTGATGACGCCGGTGCGGCCGACGGAGGGGATGATATCCTCGATAACGGTAACTGCCTGCCGTGGCGGGAATTTCCAGGCAATGGCCCAGCGAGGTGAGCGGCTCTTCATTCCCAGTTCCTGCTGAAGCCGGTAATCGTCTACCTTCACGACGACTCCGTCGATCTCGTAAGGGAGAGATTCACGCTGTGTCTGCATTTCCTGATAGAAGCCGATGATCCCCTTTATGCCGGAAACCTTCCTGGCCAGAGGATTGACCGGCAGATGCCACTCATCGATCGAGGAGAGGAAAGCGGTCTGGGAAGCGAAAGGATGAGACTCGACTGCTCCGGGAGCATAGCAGAAGATAGTGAGAGGCCGGCGGGCAGTAATGCCGGGGTCCAGCTGCCTGAGTGACCCGGCGGCAGCATTCCGCGGGTTGGCAAAAGGAGGTTCTCCGTTTTCCTCACGCTCCATGTTCATCTGTCTGAAGGGGAGGAGCGGGAGAAAGACCTCTCCCCGTACTTCGAGCAGACGGGGAGGGAAGAGTGTGTTCAGTCTGACCGGTATGGACTTGATCGTTTTGAGATTGGCAGAGATATCCTCTCCAACCAGACCATCCCCACGGGTAGATCCCTGGATGAAAACTCCGTCCTGATAGACAAGCTCTACGGCAAGACCGTCCATTTTGGGTTCGCATACATAGTCAATTTCAGCATCAAGGGAGAGTGCCAGCTCTTTTTTCAATCGACGGTCGAACTCGCCGATATCTTCCTGGTTGAAGGCGTTATCGAGTGAAAGCATCGGGACTCTGTGGGTGACCTGCTTAAATTTATCAAGCGCTTTCCCTCCCACTCTCATTGTAGGGGTATCAACTCTGATCAGTTCCGGAAAGCGGTTCTCGATCTCCTTCAGCTCATTGAAAAGAGCATCATATTCGGCATCGCTGATTTCCGGCCGGTCCTCTTCGTAATAGAGCCGGTTGTGGCGATCCATTTCAGCATAGAGGAGATCAATGCGCTCTTCGGCAAATATTTTTTCCATCAAAGGCTCCGTCATGAATTATCGACGAAATAATAGCAGAAGCAGATCAAATTGGCCATGGGGATGATGCATCCTTTTACCAACCGTTGACACTGGCAAGACAATGACTTATTGTTCACGAAATCGATGCATACCAGCACTACCGGAGTTCTGAAATGTTTTTGAAAATTGTTGACGTCGTATCATCACTTGGTCTTGATGAGAAAACAGTCCTTGGCTGGATAAAGAAAAAGGGCCTGCCGGCACATCAGGTGAATGGACGGTATCAGATCAATCAGGTTGACCTGCTGGAGTGGGCTACTGACAATGGAATAACAATCCCTCCGCAGATGTTTGCGGTTCCTGATTCTGAAGACAAGCTCCCCCTGCTTTCCGGAGCACTTGTCAGGGGGGGCATCAACTTCGACGTGCCTGGAGACGATTTGCAGTCGGCGCTGAGGAGCGTTGTGGAACGTCTGCCGCTGCCCGAGCATATGGATCAGGATTTTCTCTTCCAGACCCTGCTTGCCAGGGAAGCTCTGGGAAGCACCGCCATCGGCCACGGCATTGCCATCCCTCATGTGCGAAACCCGATACTATCACAAGCTCAGGACCCTGCCGTCAGCCTCTGTTTTCTCAGAAAGCCGATCGACTTCCATGCGCTTGATGACAAGCCGGTTCATATTCTCTTTACCCTGATTACCCCCAACGTTAAAGTCCATCTGCATATGCTGGCCAGATTGTCCTATATGCTTCATGAACAACGATTTATGGAACTGCTCAACAGCACCCCTGGCACAGATGAGATCATTGCCATGGTGACGGAGTTGGAGGATCGTATCAGGAGGTAACAGATCATGATCGGAGAAGTTTTCTCCTCTGGAACAATCCTTATCATTGCAACCATCTGTGCCGCACTCTCCGGACTGCCCATGATAGTGCCCCGTGTTCCGGCTGTGACGGGGCAGGTAGTTTCAATAGTACTTATGCTGATTGCTGCGCTGGCAGGAATCGGCGCTGCAATCACTGTGCTTGTCACGGGTCGTGCCGAGCTTTTTGTGATCCCCTGGACCCTCCCCTTCGACAACTGTGTATTAGGAGTCGATCCCCTCTCTGCCTGGTTTCTGCTGCCGATCTTTCTGATCCCCGGATGTGCTGCCCTTTATGCCCGGACATACTGGCATGCCAGGCACAACCCGGCTAATGTCCGTAAAATGACCTTCTTTTTTGGCTTGCTGACCGGCGCCATGAGCGCTGTCGTTCTTGCCCGCGACAGTATCTCGTTCCTGTTTGCCTGGGAGATCATGGCGACAGCGGCCTATTTCCTGGTCTCGACCGAGGACCAGAAGAAGGAAGTCAAAGAAGCCGGAACGCTTTACATGATAACCACCCATATCGGCACGTTGGGACTGTTCGCCCTCTTTCCGCTGCTGAATCTGTATACCGGTTCCTGGCTTTTTCCGGCCGCCGCTTCGCTGAATGCTTCTTCACCCATTGCAACAGCGCTGTTTCTTACCGCTCTTTTCGGTTTCGGGATGAAGGCGGGGATCATGCCGTTACACATCTGGCTCCCTTCAGCTCACGCCAGTGCCCCCAGTCACGTCTCAGCTGCCATGTCGGGAGTCATCCTCAAGGTTGGTATCTACGGACTTGTCCGGACCCTTACGTTCTTCCACGGCGTACCGCTCTGGTGGGGCTGTTTCGTGCTCCTTCTGGGGGTAGTTTCCGGCGTTGTCGGGGTAGCTTTTGCCATCGGGCAGCACGATCTGAAGCGGCTATTGGCATATCACAGCATAGAAAATATCGGTATCATCTTTATGGGGATTGGTGTTGCGCTGGTCGGTCAAACTACCGGTTCATCTGCCATGATGATGCTCGGCATGGCTGGGGCGCTACTGCACGTTCTAAATCACGCTACCTTCAAGGCGCTCCTTTTTCTCGGCGCAGGATCGGTCATCCATGCCAGCGGCACTCGCGAAATCGACCAGTTAGGGGGCGTTGCCCGCCGTCTGCCCTATACGGCGCTCCTGTTTGGAGTCGGTGCAGTGGCGATCTGCGGACTGCCGCCCCTCAACGGTTTTATCAGTGAATTCCTTATTTATCTCGGTTTTTTCAGAGGGGTCCAGGGCACAGGGATTGCCGCCGCTGCAACTGCCCTGGCAGCTCCTGCTCTTGCTATGGTCGGTGGTCTGGCAGTGGCCTGTTTTGTCAAGGTCTACGGGATCGTTTTTCTGGGTGTTCCGCGTAGCGAAGAGCATGCCGGTGGGCATGAGGCCACCTGGCAGATGCTGATGCCCATGACGCTGTTGGCTATGCTCTGCGCTGTTATTGGACTTGCTCCCGGTCTCTTGGAAGGTGCGTTGCAGCAGGCCAGCATGACGGCAATGCCGGCAATTCTACAAAAAGGAGTGCAGCCTCTGGCTGCACTGGTGCCTCTGCCGCTACTTACGATAATGGGGATCACTCTGCTTATGCTGCTGGCATTGTTATATTTCTGGTACCGATATCGGCTGACAACTTCACCGGTGGGAGAAACAGTCACCTGGGGGTGCGGTTATCAGCGGCCACTTGCGCGAATGCAGTACAGTGCATCATCTTTCGCTCAGATGTTGACCGGACTCTTTGCCTTTGTTCTCAAACCGCAGGCTCATAGGCCGCGCATCGCGGGGATATTTCCTCGTCGCACCAGTTTTCAGAGTCACGTTCCTGAGTCCTTACTGGAATTGGTGTATATTCCTGCTCTTGAACGCTTCTATGAACGCTTTATTCCGATTCGCAAATTGCAGAACGGAATCCTGCAGCAGTATGTACTGTATTATCTCATTACCTTGATTGTGCTGTTCTTGAGCGACAACTTCTAACTATTCAAATATGCCAGAGCATACAGTTATCCAAAAGTTGCGCAGTTCATATCTTCAGGAGGCAGCGCCATGAGCCCGACAGGCAATATTAATGAGCAACCAATAGCGAGCCGCATAAACTGGGTTTTAGATCTGGCGCAAAGATACTCGGCTGAGTTCTGTTCCCCGGAGGCCTTCCTGGCCAGAGAGCGGTACCTTGCGCTGCATCCGACAGCCATTGCCGTTATGAAATGTATGGACGGCCGCATCAACATCCCGGTAGCGACAAAAACACCCCCCGGAATTATTCAGCCCTTCCGTAACCTTGGAGGAATGTTTGATATGGGCTGGCCCCATCTTGGTGAGGTGCTGGCCCAGTATGTTCAACGCATGATGAGAAGTGGCCGGCGGGTCCTGATTCTGATCACCTACCACTTTTCACGCGGTGATGTCCACCGGGGCTGTTCCGGCTTCGGCTGCGATACTGACGCGGCGATAGCCCACACTCAACAGATTCAGAGGCAAATGGAGGCTATTTTCGGTGCTGCACACGACAGCGTCTACCCACTTATATGCGGCTTCGAAACTGACGAGGATGCACTGCTGCTGCACAGTTCAGATGGCAGGATTCTGGATCTGTCTGCCGACATATCAGTAGATCAGCTTAGCGCAGAGCTGGCGCAGCGTTTCTATGACATGCCCAACGAGATGCGGAGTGACCTTCTGCCGCTGCTGGCTGGCAATCTTTCCCACATCGAGAGATTGCGTCAGGAGCGTCGTGCTCTTATTGTTGAACACCGTGAATGGATGATTTGTCTGGGACGTGGGTTCGACTTCCTTCATACCCCCAATCTGGCATTGATCATAGGGCCATACAGTCCCAACCTTTCCGATCCGATCCGTAAGGCTGCGTCAATCATTGAAAGCAATATGGCAGCCGGGAGGATTCCCGACGACGGGTTTCTGCTGCTTGCTTCAGTACCGTATGACGAAATAGGGGTTGACCGTGCCCGTGCAGAGATGAAATCACATTTCCTTTCCATGTTTGCTGCCGAAGTGATAGAGCGGGAGTTTCCTGATCTGGCCGGGAAAATGATCCGGAGGACTGCGGTCCTCGACTGGAATTCACGCAGGATCGAGGCGCTCTCTGAGCCGGGCGGCGTCAGCTTTTGAAAGCGCCTGATGAGTGCATCTCACACCGTTCCATCGGGGAATAGAAAAACCTGTATGAAAAATTGTGCGGCACCGCTTAAGTTGCAAAATAGCTGCTCAAAAAATAACAGTTTTCTATTGACACACATATAGCTCAGGTTCACTATCTAGTGGCGTTGGCGGATAGTCAGGCCGTTCATTTCGCTTCCTCATTAGCCATTCATCCCAAGGAGTCAATTTCGATGTATTCTGCTCTGCAGGATGTGTGTGATCCTGCAATCGTGGCGATAATCGCCGCGCTATTTATCGGCTCAGCCGGCATCCCCGGTCTTTTCCTCAGGCCCGGTCCCGGACAGATGATCGCCACCGTTACGACGATACTGGCATCACTGGCCGGTCTTCCTGCAGCGTTGGCTCTTCTTTTTGCCCCTGCGACGTCGACCTTTGTCCTTGCCTGGGAGCTGCCGTTCGGCCCGTGTGAACTGGCAATAGATCCGTTGTCCGCCTTCTTTCTGCTGCCCATCTTTCTTGTCACTGCTACAGGCTCCCTGTTTGCCCTTGGTTACTGGCCGGCAGCCACTCATCGTTCCACTGAAAGAGGCCTGACGTTCTTCTACGGTCTCCTGGCCTCGTCAATGGCACTCCTGGTCATGGCCCGCAACGGTGTATTCTTCCTGATGGTCTGGGAGGTTATGGCTCTTTCCGCTTACTTCCTTCTGGTTACGGAGCACGGACGTGAGGATGTCCGGCGCGCCGGGACGGTCTACCTGATCGCCACCCATACCGGCAGTGCAGCCCTGTTTGTCTTTTTCTCTCTTTTAGCCGGCCAGACCGGCTCGTTTCTCCTGCCGGCCAGCGGCTCACTTTCGGCGCTTCCGCCTGTTGCACTGGCCATTGGCTTGACCGCATTTGCCGGTTTCGGTGCTAAGGCCGGTATCATGCCGCTACATATCTGGCTCCCCTCGGCACATGCCAATGCCCCGAGCCACGTCTCGGCTATGATGTCCGGCGTCATGCTGAAGATGGGGCTCTACGGAATATTCCGCACTCTGACTTTTTTCCACGATCCTCCGCTTGTATGGGGTGCATTCCTGACCGTGACCGGCATCACTTCAGCCCTTCTGGGGATCGCTTTTGCAGTTGCCCAGCGTGATCTGAAGCGGCTGCTGGCCTGCAGCAGCATCGAAAATATCGGTATCATAACTACCGGCCTCGGTGTTGCCATGCTCGGAGTCTCCAGCCACAACCCACCTCTGGCTTATCTGGGGATGGCGGGTGCTCTGCTGCATATCCTCAACCATAGTTTTTTCAAACCGCTCCTCTTTCTCGGCTCCGGGGTCATCATTCACGCCACCGGTACCCGGGAGATGAATCTGATGGGGGGACTCGGTAAAGAGATGCCTCGCACGGCACTCCTTTTTCTGGTCGGCTCGGTTGCTATCTGCGGCATTCCACCCTTGAACGGCTTTGTCAGTGAATTTCTGCTGTATCTCGGCTTCTTTTCACAGCTGCAGGCGACAAGCATGCCGTATATCGTGCTGCTGGCGCCTTTACTGGCGCTTGTCGGCGGGTTGGCGATGATCGCATTTACCAAGCTGTACAGCTCGGTCTTCCTCGGTGCAGCACGGAAACCCGGGGCAACTCATCCACACGAAGCCGCTCTGACGATGCTCCTGCCGATGGGCATTTTTGCCCTGCTCTGCCTGACCATCGGACTGGCGCCGCAGCTTGCCCAGCGGCTGGTTTCACCTGCCCTGGCGGCATTCATGCCGGCGATGGCACGGTCAATAGATCCGGCTGAATATATGTCGATCCTGGGAAGGCTTTCACTGTTCGCGATTTTGCTTCTGCTGGTCGCGTTTCTGCTCACTCTCTTCTTGCGGTGGCGTCTCCGGCAGTCCGAAGTTACTGCGGCGCCGACCTGGGGCTGCGGTTACCAGCGGGCTACGGCGCGGATGGAGTATACTGCCACCGCGTTTTCCGAACTCGCTGTTTCGGTTTTTAACGGGATCATACGACAGCGGATCGAACGACCTGCCTTGACAGGGATATTCCCCTCTGCGGCACGTTGTAATGATCTGCCGACGGAAACAGTTCTCGATCGGATCATTGTGCCGCTGTTTAACCTTGCCGGTCCGTCGTTTGCCTTTTTACGGCGACTCCAGCACGGCCAGATGCATGTCTACATGCTCTATATCTTTGTCACACTGTTTATTCTGATGCTCTGGGCACATTGAAAAATGCAAATTATGAATTTAGAATTATGAATGTTGAAATAACATCAAAGGCCTCCATAAGGTACGTGGCAAGCCATGTCGGCTTTTCATTCATAATTCAACATTCATAATTCATAATTGAGGTATATATGACAAACATCCTCATCCATCTGCTTCTGGCCATCTTCATGCCGCCGCTCTTATTGGGGGTGATCGGCAAGACCAAGGCTGCCTTTGCCGGCAGGATCGGCGCGCCCTTTCTCCAGCCGTATTACGACATCTTCCGCTTGCTGCGCAAAGGGACGGTCTTCAGCACCACGACGACCTGGATATTCCGGGCCGGGCCGATCGTCTCCCTGGCGACAACTGCGGTCGCCGCGCTCCTGATCCCGTTCGGTGCTCATCCGGCACCCATTTCCTTTCAGGGAGACATGATCCTCTACGCCTACCTGTTTGCCCTTGGGCGGTTTTTTACGATGGCAGCAGCCCTTGATACCGGCTCCAGCTTCGAGGGGATGGGGTCGGCCCGTGAAGCGACCTACTCCTGCCTGGCTGAACCGACCCTCTTTTTTGCGTTGATCACCCTGTCACGGCTTTCCGGCTCCTATTCACTCTCTGCGATGCTGATCAAAGTCAGCTCATCGATCTGGCTGGAAGCCGGAGCTGCCTTGATCCTGCTTGTGGGAGGCATGTTCATCGTCCTGCTGGTTGAAAACTGCCGGATCCCGTTTGACGATCCGAACACACACCTGGAGTTGACCATGATTCATGAGGTGATGGTGCTTGACCACAGTGGCCCGGCATTTGGCCTGATCCAGTACGGCGCAAGCCTCAAACTGTTTGTGCTGGGAGCATTTTTTGTCCATCTGGCACTTCCGTATGCGACCGGCACCCCTTCTGTCGACTGGTTGCTTTTCATAATCTCCATGCTCGAACTGGCCGTTATTATCGGCACGGTCGAGTCAGTCATGGCTCGCCTCAGACTGGTGCGGATCCCACAACTGCTGGTAGCTGCCACTATCCTGGCGGCATTTTCCACACTGCTGGTCATCAGGTGACCCTATGATAACCATTGCCGATCAATTACTGGTGCTTGTCCTGCTGATCAACTTCATTTCCCTGGGGACGAGCCGCCTGATGTTCTCTATCCGGGCTGTTGCCGCGCAAGGCGTCATCCTGGGGATACTCCCGGGGCTCATCCACCCCTTTTCCTGGCATCTGGTCGGGATTACCGCCGGCATAATCGCTATCAAGGGGTTTATTATCCCGCTGCTGCTCAATCGCGCCGTCCGTTCGGCCGAGATCAAGCGCGAGGTGGAACCTTTTCTCGGTTATGTCCCCACCCTGCTGCTGGGAGCGCTCTTTACCGCGCTTTCCTTCGGTTTTGCCAGTAAACTGCCGCTCCTTCCCGAACACCAGCATTATATGTTCGTGCCTGCATCCATTGCGACGCTTATGGCCGGATTCCTGATCCTGACGACACGCCGAAAGGCTATTTCCCAGGTCATCGGTTATCTGGTGCTGGAAAACGGCATCTTCATATTCGGCCTGCTGCTGGCCGATGCCATGCCGATCATGGTCGAGGCTGGAGCTCTCCTTGACCTCCTCGTAGGCACTTTTGTCATGGGAATCGTAATCAACCACATCAGTCGTGAGTTTTCCTCGCTGGATACTTCACGGCTGACCTCTCTGAAAGAGGAGTAGTTACATGCTTGCTGCCCTGATATTTCTGCCGCTCATCGGCGCTTTAGCGACCTGGCTGATCCGTTCCGATCATCTGCGTCCCATGGTATTGTCTCTTTTTGCCCTGGGGCATCTGGGCATAACTTTTCTGCTTTTGATAGATACCCCGCCTGAGTCTTTAGGCGGCTGGTTTCATCTGGATGCCCTCGGCAAGATCGTCCTTTTGAGCACCAGCATCCTCTTCCTGTTTTGTGCCGTCTACTCGATCGGTTACCTGGCGTATCGCCAGGAGCGCTCGAACCGGGTGCTCTGTGTCGGTCTGCTCATCTGCCTGTCTGCCGCCTCGATGGTGACCATCACCCACCATCTGGGACTCATGTGGGTGGCTCTGGAGACCACGACCATCTCCATGGCGCCACTGATCTATTTCAATCGGAATGCCCGCTCGATCGAAGCGACCTGGAAATATCTGCTGATCTGTTCCGTCGGGGTTGCCCTGGCCTTGATAGGGCTCTATTTTCTTGCCTACGCCACTATTGTAGCCAAGGTAGAGCCGTCACTGCTGCTGGACGACCTGATGCGCGATGCTGGCCAGCTCTCCTCCGGCTGGGTGCATGCCGCATTTGTCTTTCTGCTGGTCGGATTTGGTTCCAAGATGGGGCTGGCTCCGCTTCATACCTGGAAACCGGATGCGTACGGCGAGGCACCGGGACTGGTCGGCGCCATGCTGGCAGGTGGCTTGGTAAATCTGGCATTTCTAGCCCTGCTGCGCGTGTATCAGCTCTGTCTTGCCACGCAGGAGATCGCGTTTTTTCAGAATGCACTGGTTGTCATGGGTCTGATCTCCATGCTCTTTGCTGCTGTCTTTATGGCTCGTCAGGCAGACTTCAAGCGGATGCTTGCCTATTCGAGTGTCGAGCATGTCGGTATCATGGCGGTTGCGCTCGGTATCGGCGGCAAAGCGATCTTCGGCGCGCTCTTTCATATCCTGGCAAACGGCCTGACCAAAGGAGTTCTGTTCCTCTCTTCCGGCAATATTCATCGGTCCTACAACAGTAAGAGCACCGATCACGTACGTGGCGCCCTGCGCCGTCTCCCCTGGTCCGGCGGGTTGTTCCTGGCCGGATTCATCGCCATTACCGGAGCTCCTCCGTTTGCACCCTTTATCAGTGAATTCACCATCGTCAGCAGCGCTTTTATTCAAGGGCGGATGCTTGTCGGGGCGCTCTTTCTGATCTCGCTGGCAATCATCTTTATCGGCATGGCGCTGACGGTCCTGCCGATGGTAATGGGGGATATCCCGGAGGAGAGCGAAAAGACCTCGTATCGTGACTCCTTTTTGACAGTCGGCCCGCCGCTGGTCCTGCTGCTCCTGGTTTTCCTGCTGGGTGTCTGGATCCCGCAGCCCCTGATGGACCTCCTTCGCGAGGGAGCCGCCTTGCTGGAGGTGCCGAAATGAAGAAACTACTGACTCCTCTGCACAACGGTTCATCGATACCGCTTGCCAGGCTTCCTGTGACCGGCAATGATCCCTTTTTTCAGGGGATACTGGACGCGGTCGACAGCAGCTGGCGCGTCTCTTCCTACTTCGGGGTGCCCCAAGGCAGTGACGTCGAGCTGTATTGCGTGCTAGCTTCCAAGGCGGACGGGACAATCGGTGTTGTCCGGACCAAGGTCACAAATACATTCCCCTCTCTGGCAGAGGTCTGCCCGCAGCTGCATCTTTTCGAACGGGAGATTGCCGAGCAGTGCTTCCTTACGCCTGAGGGGCACCCCTGGTTGAAGCCGGTCAGGTTCCAGCGACCCTTTGGACAGGAGCGCTCTTATTGGCACCACCTTGACGGCAACGGACTGCTGCCCGGAGTCATGCCCTATTATCAGGTTGAGGGGGAAGAGGTCCACGAAGTGGCTGTCGGGCCGGTTCATGCCGGTGTCATCGAACCGGGGCATTTCCGCTTCCAGTGTCATGGCGAGGAGGTTTTCAGCCTTGAGATCTCGCTCGGATTTCAGCACCGCGGCATTGAACGGGCACTTATCGGCGGGCCGTATACGCAGACGATGTATCAGATGGAAACGATTGCCGGAGACACCAGTATCGGCCATGGTCAGGCTTACTGCATGGCCATGGAAGCTCTTGCCGGATGTCGCGTTCCTCCGCATGCCGAAGTGGTGCGCGGCATTGCTCTTGAACTTGAGCGGTTGGCAAATCATGCCGGTGATCTGGGGGCGATTGCGGGAGATGTCGGCTATCTTCCCACTGCGTCGTTTTGCGGCCGGATCCGCGGTGATTTTCTCAACATGTCCTCGGTCATCTGCGGCAGTCGATTCGGCAGAGGGGTTGTCCGCCCCGGGGGCGTCGGTTTTGCGTGCGGGAAAAGTCAGGCCGATGAACTGCTTGGCCGGCTGGAAGCAGCTCGCTCTGATCTGGAGAACGCCGTTGAACTGCTCTGGAGCACTCCGTCAGTCATGGCCCGTCTGGAGGATGTCGGGATTGTGACAGGCGATACTGCCCGCGAAATTGCCCTGGTCGGTCCGGCAGCCCGAGCCAGCGGTTTAAATCGGGATGTGCGCCGGGATCACCCCTTCGGCATATTCCGGATGGGCCAGATCCCGGTAGTTACCGCGCAGTCAGGAGACGTCTATGCCCGGACACTGCTCCGCTGGCTGGAAGCGGAACGGTCGATGAACTTTATCGCGGAACAGCTTCATCAGCTGCCGGCAGGGGGAACCCTGGCAGCTCCCGGCAACCTTGCCGCAAACAGTCTCGCCGTTTCCCTGACCGAAGGGTGGCGGGGGGAGATCTGTCATACGGCGATTACCGATGAGGTCGGTCGTTTCAGTCGTTACAAGATCGTCGACCCCTCGTTTCACAACTGGCAAGGGTTGTCACTGGCACTGCGAGGTCAGCAGATATCAGATTTTCCACTCTGTAACAAGAGCTTCAACCTGTCGTACTGTGGTTTTGATCTTTAAACCCCTCCAAACCTCCCCTTGTCAAGGGAGGCTTAGAAGCTTCCCCCCTGACAAGGGGGGATTGAGGGGGGTTGGATTTAGAAGGATTTAGATTTCTCCCGAACGGAGTTAATTATGTTTAGAGCGATTCTGTCCAGGCTGAAACAGGGGCACCGCACCATGCCCTATCCGAAGGAGCCGGTGCAGCTGCCGGAACATTTCCGCGGCTACCCGGAGTTGTCCCCCCGGCTTTGCACAGCTGACTGCAGCGAATGCGCCGCGAGCTGTCCTTTTGGCGCCATCTCCTGTACAGGCGGACTTTCCCTTGATTTGGGAAAATGTCTTTTCTGCGCCGATTGCGGAGCGGTTGACAAAGGGCTCGTCCGCTTTACCCGGGATCATCGGCTTGCGGCGAGCAGTCGTGCAGAGCTTGTCGTCAGGGCTGATTCTCCAAGGCCACTGGCTCGTCCCCTCGACAAGAAAAGACTCTCTCTGTTCAGCCGCTCCCTGAAGCTGCGGGAGGTCAGTGCCGGCGGTTGCAATGCGTGCGAGGCTGACACCAACGTGCTTGCAACAATCGGCTGGGACCTCGGGCGTTTCGGTATCCAGTTTGTTGCCTCGCCACGTCATGCCGACGGGATCTGGGTGACCGGGCCGGTTACGGAAAACATGCGTGAGGCACTTCTGATGACCTATGAGGCGATCCCTTCCCCGAAGATCGTCATTGCCTGCGGCGCCTGTGCCATCAACGGCGGTCCCTTCCAGGGTTCCAGGGAAGCGGGCAGCGGCGTAGACGGGCTCCTCCCGGTGGATCTCTACATCCCGGGCTGCCCGCCACACCCGGTCACTATCCTTGACGGGATCCTTCGGGCGCTTGACAAGATTCCCTCTCCCTGAACAGATCATGAATACATAACTGGGTATAAATTGTATTGACAATAAATCTTCTCTTGCATATTATTAACAACCTTTGCATGAAAGACCGGCCTACCCTGGTTGGAAATTGAAATAGGGGGGGGTGAACATGAATGCCGGGAATCAAGGTAAAAGACGTTGAACCTTTTGAGCTGACGCTGAAGAAGTTCAAGAAGCAGTGTGAAAAAGCCGGTATCCTTTCGGATGTCCGTAAACGCGAGCACTTTGAGAAGCCGAGTATCAAGAAAAAGAAAAAGGCTATCGCAGCACGTAAACGTGCGCTCAAGAAGCAGCGCAAGATGGTAGACTAGGAAGTATCCTGCCGCAGCCAGGCTCACAGGGTCTCCCTTTAAGCCTGACGGACATATCGACCTGTGCAGCGGTTAAAACTGTGAAGTAGGGGCGACTCATGGAGTAGCCCCTACTTTAATTTCAGGGACAGACACCGATTTTGGAATGATATCGGGGGGCTGATGAATCTGGTAGACATTCTTATCTGGTTGATCCTGGCAGGATTTGTCATCAAAGGGTTCACGAAAGGTCTTGTCCGCCAGATTTGCTCTCTTGCCGGGTTTCTGGTAGGAGGCTGGGCTGCAGTCAAATACCATATCTATCTTGCCGAGGCCAGTCGTCAATTTATACATCTGCCGCACTATCTGGCAACAATCTTATCCTTCATACTCATCTTCCTGCTGATCGGGCTTCTTTTCCTCCTTCTCGGTCATATCCTTACGGTGATGTTCAAGATAATTCTGCTTGGCGGAGTAAACAGGGCCGGAGGAGTGGTCCTGGGCTTACTCGAAGGAGCTTTCATCGTCTGCATCTCACTCTATATGGCTACAAGCAAACCTGTGCCTGAGAAATTCAAAGGTTATATCCACCGCTCGAAAACGGCTGCTCCCTTTCTTGAAACCGGGAAAGAGATTGTCAACGGTTGGGGAGGGGTTCCGGAACTGCTTAAGATGCCGTCATCTGTCAAGGGGGGTAAAAATTCCGGCGCTTCGAAGGATTAACCATGATGATTCCGGAAGAGAAAATTGCTGAAGTCCGGGATCGTGCCGGAATCGTCGAGGTCATATCAGACTACATAAGTCTGAAGAAGTCGGGAGCAAACTTTCAGGGGATCTGCCCGTTTCATGGCGAGAAGACCCCTTCGTTCAATGTGAACCCTTCACGCGGGATATTCCACTGCTTTGGTTGTGGCGTTGGCGGTAATGCGGTCACATTCGTTATGAAGATGGAGGGGATTTCGTTCCCCGAAGCAGTGAAGTTGCTGGCCAAGCGTGTCGGAGTGGAGATAGACGACCGGCCGCCGTCGCCTTCGGAACTGAAGCGCAAGGATGAAAAGGAGCAACAGCTCGGGATCATCGCCCATGCTGCCGGCTATTATTCAAAGCTTTTAAAGGATGATCCGGCCGGTGTTGCCGGGCGTAAATATCTTGCCGGTCGGGGCGTCACCGGGGAGATACTCACTTCATACCGCCTGGGCTATGCGTCTGATCGTTGGGACGGGCTGGTAACGTTCCTGAAGCAGAAGGGGATTTCGCCGGAACAGGTTGAAAAACTCGGGCTGATAAAGAGCAAGAGCGGCGGGGGCTATTTCGATCTTTTCAGAAACAGGCTGATCTTTACCATTGCCAATGTCCATGGACAGCCGATCGGTTTCGGGGGGCGGGTTCTTGATGATTCGTTGCCCAAATATATAAATTCTCCTGAATCGCCGGTTTACCTGAAGAGCGATGTGCTGTTCGGCGTTGATCTTGCCAGGCAGGCAATGAGAGAGCAGAAATCCGCAATCATTGTCGAGGGTTATTTTGATCATCTGGCCCTGTATCGTGGCGGGATTACGAATGTAGTCGCAACCTGCGGGACTGCTCTCACCAAAGGGCATCTCCAGGTGTTGAAACGGTACGCAGACAAGCTGTATCTCCTTTTTGACGGAGACAGCGCCGGTAAAAAGGCGACATTCAGGGCCATGGAACTCCTGCTTGCCGAACAGATGCCATGCAATGTCATTGAGCTCCCTTCCGGAGATGATCCGGACAGTTATCTTGCAAAGCACTCCGCTGAAGAGTTCGGAGAGCTTATTCACAGGTCTCTTCCGGCGCTTGATTATTATCTGCGGGATCTTGTCTCTCAGGAGGATACCGGGACTGTTGCCGGCAAGAAGGCAGTTGTGGACCGCTTCAGACCGCTACTGCAGAAACTGGTCGATCCGGTCGAGCGTGATCTGTATCTGCGGGAGCTGTCAAGGCTTTTGGCGATAGACATCAGGGCACTTGGAGCCGGGCGAGGCAGTGCCGAGCCGGTATCTGCCGGGTCAAAGTCTGTGCGCACTACGGCAGGGAGTGCTGAGTCGATTGTCGCACTGCTTCTCATCTATCCGGAAATCGCTCCGGAGTTCAGAAGCTCTGGAGTTGAGAGCTTTTTGCCTCCGGTGCTTCGGGAGATCGCGTCAAAATTCATCGAAGCAGCAGAGAATAATGAAAGTATCGAATATGATTCCATTATTGCCCGGGCGGCTGAAGTAGATGAATTGCGCACACTGGCAGCGCTCCTGGTCGATGATGCCCATCTGGCGGATATTGATCCGCACAGGGCTCTGAGAGACTACAGCAAGGACCTGGAACGCGAGAAGCTGAAGACGACGGACGTGAAAAGCCTGCAAAGGGAGCTTCAGCAGATCGATTCCGATTCTCCTCGCTACCTGGAGATACTTGAGATGCTTGACAGCTTGCGAAACAGAAAATCTCAATTATCATTATAAAATGTCCTGCATTACCGGTTAGATTATTAATTTATCCGCCTTCACAAGGGGAAGTTCATGGCCAAAAAGAGTATTGAAGAGGTAAAACAGCTGATCGACATGGGTAAGGAGAAGGGATTTCTTACCTATGAAGAGGTTAACGACTTACTTCCACCTGATATTGTCTCTTCTGATCAGATAGACGATGTGATGAGCATGTTCGGTGAGATGGAGATCGAGATCGTCGACTCTGCCCAGAAAGTGAAGATCCCCAAGGTTAAACTTGACCTCGAAGATGAAGAAGAGGGTGAAGGCGAGCAGGAAGAGCAGGAGTTTGAACCGGGAGCACTCGGCAGGACCAGCGATCCGGTGAGGATGTATCTTCGTGAAATGGGTTCAGTCTCCCTCCTTACCCGAGAGGGTGAAGTGGAGATTGCAAAGCGGATCGAAGATGGAGAGCGGGATGTCGCCGGCGTCATACTCAATACGCCGATCACCCTGAAAGAGATGGTTTCTCTCGGAGACCGGCTCAGGAAATTCCAGATCAACGGATCAGACATAAGTAAAGAGGTCGAGGAAGAGGAACTCGAGGAAGAAGATGAAGAGAATCATCAACGTAATCGTCTCCTTGAGGTGATGGACGAAATCCGTGACATAGATATCCGTATGGATGCCATTGTCGCCGAGCAGGATGCTGACTCCCTGAGCCCGGAGGATGGGGCCAGGCTCATCGCTGAAAAAAATGAATTAAAGGCCCGTCTTGCCGATCTGGTAAAGTCACTTCGCCTGAAAGACCGTCATGTCGAGAAGATCTCGCTCAGGCTTAAAGAGCTATCCGGAAAGGTTGACAGGATATTGAAAGAGGTCAGTGACCTTGAAAAAGAGTCCAATGTCAAGCCTGCACTGTTTGTAACCTATATGACAGATCCGGAGAGGCAGAGCGGGGATTGTCTCAAATTTGTCAAAAAACTGAAGCGTACCGAGGAAGATACCCAGAAAATCGAGAGGAGACTTTTCAGCCTTGAACGGAAACTCAAGAAGGTAGAGGATGAGTCCGGGTTCAAAGCCTGCGAGCTTTCACAGGCGTTGCTGGCGGTCGAGCAGGGTGAATGCAGGGCAAAACTGGCAAAATCGGAGCTTGTCGAGGCAAACCTTCGCCTTGTCGTCTCGATTGCCAAAAAATATACAAATCGCGGCCTTCAGTTTCTCGACCTGATCCAGGAGGGGAATATCGGCTTGATGAAAGCGGTAGACAAGTTCGAGTACCAGAGGGGCTACAAATTTTCGACCTATGCAACCTGGTGGATACGGCAGGCGATTACCAGGGCGATAGCTGATCAGGCCAGGACTATACGGATCCCGGTGCATATGATCGAGACCATAAACAAGTTGATCCGGACAAGCAGGCAGCTGGTTCAGGAGATAGGGCGCGAGCCATCACCTGAAGAGATCGCTGAAAGGATGCAGCTCCCTCTTGACAAGGTGAGGAAGGTTCTCAAGATTGCCAAAGAGCCTATCTCCCTTGAGACGCCGATTGGGGAGGAAGAGGATTCACATCTTGGCGACTTCATCGAGGACAAAGGTGTTGTCTCTCCGCTTGAGGCGGTCATAAAGGCAAATCTTACCGAACAGACAGCCAGGGTGCTCGCGACTCTGACTCCGAGGGAGGAGAAAGTCCTGAGGATGCGCTTCGGCATCGGCGAAAAAAGCGACCATACCCTTGAAGAGGTCGGACAGGATTTCGAAGTCACGCGGGAGAGGATACGGCAGATTGAGGCAAAGGCCTTGAGGAAGCTTCGACACCCAAGCAGGGCAAAGAAACTCAAAAGCTTTGTCGAGTGAAATGAAGGGCCACGGTTTGTTTAGACCGGGGCCCTTTTTTATTACCCGTCACAAAATAAAATAAATCCGCTTACGATCAATCGTTTACAGAGCTTTTTAAATCAGATAATGGTAAAAGGGAATAAAATCAGCAGTGCGTATGTACGTACAGATCGCTGAGTACCGGACTCTGCGGTGAACCCAGGGGTTTTCAGGGAGGAAAGTCCTGATGAAATGTATAATCTCTCAGCTGGGGAGGATAAAGATGTTCAGAGCCGTTCTCATGCTGATTTTTATTATCTGCCCACTGTCTGCTCATGCAGCTCATCAGGTGAACTTCGTTTCAGAAATACCTGTGGACAAACCTGTTCGTGTCGCATCAAATCATGACGGAAATATTTATGTCACCACCAAGGATGCGACTGTCTCTGTGTTTTCGACAGATGGCAAGGTTGTCCGCACCATTCATGGTAAAGACCCGGCAGGTGACCCCTATCTGAAAAAACCTTCAGGGGTAGCAGTGTATGGGGACAGGGTCTATGTCTGTGACAGGTCAAGGGACAAGGTGGTTATCTTCTCGAAAGACGGGAAATTCATAGACAGTTTCGGCGAAGGCGGCAGTGGCAGGAAGCAGTTCAGCAACCCTGAAGGGATCTTCGTGTATCAGGGGGTCATCTACGTAGCTGATTACGGAAATGACAGGGTACAGGTTTTCAGCGATACCGGGGTGCACCTGCAGACAATCGGTGCAGCAGGCAGTGACGAGCAATTGCTCAAAAGCCCTACTGATGTGGCGGTAGATAATCGCGGCAATGTCTATGCCATTGACAAGGACAGACGTCTGGTAAAGATATACGCCCAGAACGGAAGCTATCTGGGGAGTTTTGCCGTAGGTGCGAAGCCGTTTTCACTGGCGATGTCCGGAGACGGCATCTATGTAACCGATGTCGATAATCACAATATAACAAAATTCAACTTCAAGGGTGAGAAAGAGTTCCACTTCGGGACATATGGCGATGGCAGGGTCCAGTTCAAGGAGATAGTGGGGATATCCGCGGACAGTACCGGCAGGGTATATGTTGTCGACAGCGAAAAGAAGTCCGTTCAGCTTATCGACACAGACAGGTCAAAGGAGAGTGATCTGCCTTTGAATGTTGCTCCGCCGACCTCTGTTCTTTGGAAAAGAGAGCTGAAGCAGTTTGCAAGGAAGGTCGCCTGGGACAGGGTCAGAAACCTTGTTTATGCTGTAGACAGTGAGAAAAAGGCCATAAATGTAATCAAGGACAATAAGTTGGTCAAAAGTCTGATCCTGCAGGATCGTAATCCTGTTTCGGTAGATATTGACCAGAACGGGATGCCCTGGGTTTTTGACAAGGAGGAGAGCCAGCTTCTGAAGCTGGATCAAAACGGTACTATTCTTCTCAAGGTCGGCTCATCAGGGAGCAGGGAAGGGTATTTCTCCAAGCCGAAAGATATCCATGTCTCCAGAGACGGTTCTGTATATGTTGCTGATACGAACAATGACCGGCTTCAGGTTTTTAACAGTGACGGCGTTTTTCTGAATGCCTATACGAAGGGGATGGGCGGCCTGCCTCTCGAGAGCCCTGTTGCCGTTGATCAGGATGCAAAAGGGAATCTTTATGTCCTGCTCGACTCCCGGAACATGGTCGTGATCCTGCTGCCGAACGGAGAAGTGCTCCGTGAGTTCGGTGGCAAGTCCCAGGGTATAGGGACATTTGAGACTCCGGTGAGTCTGGCAGTCGCAGGGAACGAGCTGATGGTACTGGATGCGGGGAGCAACAGCATCAAGGTATTCTCTCTTACTGGTGAATTCAAAAGGGAGTTCGGCTCAAAAGGTGAAGGGAAAGGCGATTTCATAAAACCGTCGTCAATAGCAGCTTTCGATGCAAACAGTTTTATCGTTTCCGACTCCGGTAACGAGAGGATTCAGGAGTTCATCACGGTCCGTACTCCGGTTCCTCCTGCCGGTATGGTCGCAAAGGGGGGGATGAGACGGATTGATATCAGCTGGAACAGCCCGGATGAAGGATTCGTCGAATCATTCAGGGTATTCAGATCTTTAAAGGGTGGGGGTGAGTACAAGGAGATAGCGGTCGTAAACAAGAACTTCTGTCAGGATCTGGACGTTTTCCCGGGGGTAAAGTACACATACAGGGTGAGCGCACGTATCAAGGGGGGGAACGAGAGCATTTCTATCGAAACTGCTGCTGCCATCCCTTTGAAATATACCCCGAAGCCGCCGGTCTCTGTTCAAGCGAACAGTCAGGAGTGGTCGGTGGACCTTGCCTGGCAGGTCGAGAAACAGGACTATATCGAGCATTATGCAGTGTATCGTGACAGTGATGATGAAGGTGTCCCCCCGACTTTTCTCGGCTCGACAAAAGAGACGAGATTTTCCGAAGGCGGGCTGGATTCTGATACCGAATATACCTACCTGGTCAGCGCAGTCAGTATCGACGGGGTTGAAAGCGAGCGTGTGCCGGTTGATACAAGCACCATAGTCGCTACAAAACCGCCGCTTGAGATCGAGATCATCAGGATGAGCGATATCTTCTCGAATACGTACAAGATCTATGAGAATGAAGGGATCGGCACGGTAAAGCTTACCAATAATACCCGCAATGAGATCCTGGCTCTGAAACTGGCTTTCAGCATCAAGGAGTACATGGATTATCCTTCCGAGCTGGAGATAAAGAGCATCCCCCCTGGACAGAGCAGCGAGATAACCCTTAAGGCGGTATTCAACAACAGGATACTTGAAGTCACTGAAGATACTCCGGTACAGACAGAGCTCAAGGCATCATATTTCGAGAACCAGAAGCAACGGGTTTTCTTCAAGCACAATGCTATCAACCTGTACGAAAAACACCGGATGATGTGGGTGACAAAGGACCGGGTGGCTACATTCGTGACATCGAAGGATCCGGTCGTGCTTGAATTTGCGCGAGCGGTCGTGACCCAGTATGCAGATATCGGTTCTCCTCTGGTTTTTGCTGCAGCGATGTATGATTATATGGGGCTCACGGGGATGACCTATCTCCACCATCCGAACAACCCGTATCAGGTAGTGGATGGGAAGACCAATTTCGTCGATTATGTTCAGTATCCACGGGAGACCCTGAAGCGTAACTCCGGAGTCTGTACCGACCTTGTTGTTTTCTTCTCGGCGGCATTGGAAGGGCTTGGTATCAAGACGATGCTTCTGGGGACTCCGGATCATCTTTTCATGATGTTTGCCATTGGCCAGGTCTCCGACCTGGGGGACTCGACGATGAACGGGATGTTCGCCATACACGAAGGTACTGTGTGGGCGCCTATCGAACTTACCCTGGTCGGGTCAACGTTCATGAAGGCATGGGAGACCGGTAGCGGCGAGTACCATGAATGGCGTGACAAGGGCATCGAGATCACTGACCTCGGGAAGGCATGGGGGCGGTACAAGCCGGCTACCTTGCCGGTGACCGAGTGGCGCTCCCAGATTGTCAAGAGGGCCGAGATCGACAAGCGGTATGGAAATGAGATTGCCAAGCTCCATAAAATCAAGCTCAAATATACGAGCAACCGCTATTTTGCTCAGCTCAACAGCAATCCGGCTGACTGGAACGCGTATCTTCAGCTGGGGATAATTTACGGTGAGTCAGGAGAGCTGGAAGATGCGCGCAAATATCTGGAAAAGGCCCAGACCATCATGCCTGACAGGGCTGAGGTCTTGAACAATCTTGCCAATGTCCTTTTCCTGAAACATGATTATCAGGCTGCCATTCTGGCATATGAAAAAGCATCCTTACTGGATCCGGCTGATCCCTATATTCTGGTCAACCTGGCTATCTGCTATTTGAAGCTTGAAAACAAGGAAAAGGCGACAGAAGTTTTCAAGAGAGCCGCTCAAAAGGATCCGCTGATACTGAAGAAGCACAGAACGATTTCGATTGAACTCCTGGGCAGCATGTAAGGTAGAGATCTATCCTGTTCCTATGAGGGAGGTTGCTGCATGAAAAGATTAGTGATGATCCTGGGTCTGCTTCTGCTCATATCTGCGCCTGCTATTGGAGAGCAGAAAGACGGTTTTTGGGCCAGACTGCAGAAAAAACTTGATATGCTTTCACCTTCAAAAAAGATATCAACCACCACTGCGGTCGGTGGGGTCCGTGGAGCCAAGAACGATGATTCTGCCGATATCTACTGGAAAGGCAGTGATAAGACTCTTGATATGAGCGATGAAGAGCTTGCAAAATTCACCAGCGCCCTTGAAAGCCGGCGTAAAGGGGAGAATGAGCTTGCACTCAAGCAGTTTGAAGAGTTTCTTGAGCTGTATCCGCAGAGTCAGTTCAGGGTCGAAGGGCTTCAGGCCGCCGAGATGATAAGGGTTGATATCGCTGCTGCAAAAGAACCGGTCAAGGTTGAGCCTGATCCAAAACCTCAAGAGTCCGGAGCGGCTGTCCCTATGACAGCAGCGCCTGCTCAGCCGGTTGAAGCCGGTAAGGCTGCAGCTGAAACTCAGCCTGCCGTTGTTGCTCCGCCGGCAGAAGCCGGTAAGCCCGCTGTTGAATCGCCTGTGGAAGCCGGTAAACCTGCAGCTGAAGCGCCACCTGCGGTTGCCGCTCCCCCTGCAGATGCGAGCAAGCCTGCAGTTGAACCATTGCCAGCGAAATAGTCGCTAA
>VFJK01000037.1 GCA_009886125.1 Geobacter sp.
GCGATCTCCAGATCGAACGAATCGAGTGCTGTCAACTGACCGTAGCGCTTGGTGACGCTGCGGGCGCTGATGGCGGCCTCCGGATCAGGAGGCCGGAGCGCCTCTTTAGAGTCAGGACTCGACATGTTCAAAGGAGAACGACCTACCTCCGGTTCCCGGTGAATCTGAGGAGCATGAGGAACAGGTTGATGAAGTCGAGGTAGAGGGTCAGCGCGCCGAGGATGGCCGGTTTGCGCCCCTCGATCCCCTGAGCGGCCAGCTCCTTGATCTTCCAGGTATCGTATGCGGTCAGACCGGTGAAGACGATCACCCCGATGCCGGATATGACCCAGGCAACCGGGCTGCTTCCGACAAAGATGTTGACGATCGAGGCGATCACCACGCCGATAAGCCCCATGAAGAGGAAACTCCCCCAGGCGGTCAGGTCGCGTTTGGTCATGTAGCCGTACATGCTCATGGCACCGAACATGCCGGCCGTTACGATGAAGGTCGAGGAGATCGACTCGGCAGTGTAGACCAGTGCAAGGATCGAAAGGGTGACCCCGTTGAGCGCCGAGTAGGCGATGAACAGGGATGTCGCCACTGAAGCGCTCAGCTTGTTGATGGCGCCTGAGAGGGTGAAGACCAGTGCCAGCTCGCCGATCATCAGCCCGAAGAAGAGCATCCGGTTCCCGGCGATCGCCCTGATCATGGTCGGGGAAGAGAGCGTGAAGAGCGCCATAAAGGCCGTGATCGCCAACCCTCCCCCCATCCAGGCGTATACCTGGCGGATAAGGGTGTTCTGCCTGACTATGGTCTGCGCTGAGGAAGGGGAATAACCGTTGAATTCATTCATACACTGCTCCTTTTATCCGTTGTAACTGATATGAGTCATATTGTGCACTGCTTTATATTTGATTATATCATCTTCGGCACGGAAAATCGTCTCAAATGATCAATCCTCATGAGCCTTTTTCCCGTATACCCTGCCATAGGCCCGGCAAAAGGGGCAGATATACCCCTCCAGGTTCCTGACAATGGTATAGGCGACCCCGGCCTGTGCTCTGCGGGCATGCCGGCAGACCGGACAGAGCACGCACAAACGGGCCATGGCCCGGTCCGCCGGAGGACTCTCCGGCTTATTATCACGATCAGCGGCGGAAGACAACGAATCCTCCCTGCCTCAGCCTTCGTTCCAGCCATTTCCCCAGCCAGAATTTCAGAACCGCACGGGTGGCCGGGATGAGAAAGAAGAGGCCGAGGAAGTCGGTGAAAAAGCCGGGGGTAAGGAGAAGTATCCCCCCGGCCAGGATGAAGGCACCGTCAAGGATATGTGCTCCAGGCATCCGCCCTGCTCCCAGTTCGTCGCGGATCGCGACTATGACCCTGAACCCCTGCGCTCTGGCCAGCCAGGCTCCTGCCAGGGAGATGGCGAGCAGGATCGCTACGGTCGGCAGCGCCCCGATAACGCGGCCGATCCTTATCAGCAGCCAGACTTCGATGATCGGCACGATGGTAAAGAAGAGGAATAGACGGAGCAGCATATTGGATCATCCTCTGTCGAAGGGATTTCCCTTCATGATTAACCTGAATAACCGGTTGTATTCTGGATTCGATTTTATCAGGAGTCAACCTTTTGCTGGTTGATGTCATCTGACATTTCAGCTACTATGCCGGAAAATTTTCCGCCACACTCATAAGGAGCCCCCATGCCAACTGCAACCGCTCGTCACATCCTTGTTGAATCAGAAGCCCTCTGCCTGCAGCTCAAGACCGAGATCGAAGCCGGTGCCGATTTCGGCGAAGTCGCCAAAAAAAGATCCTCCTGCCCCTCCCGCATGCAAGGGGGCGATCTCGGTGCGTTCCGTCCCGGACAGATGGTACAGGAGTTCGACGAGGTCGTCTTTTCCGGTGAAGTCAACAAGGTACTCGGCCCGGTCAAGACGCAGTTCGGCTACCACCTGATCGAGGTCACCAGACGATGGTAGCAGCAGAGAGCACCCCGGAGATGACCGAACTCGATAAGGCGCTGGAGGCCCTGCGCCTGGATATGGATAATGCAAAGGGGCAGTCGAAGTTCTACGACATCTTCCTCAATGCGACCTTCTGCGTCCCGACCCTTGACCAGCAGGAGCTGGGCGACAGTGCCGAAGCTCCGGAGGAAGGGCAGGTGCTGCCGCTTATCATCGAGTCGGAGGGGAACGATTATCTGATGCTCTTCGACACGGAAGAGCGGATGAAGAGCTGGGCGCAGGACGATGTCAAATGGGTCGGGGTGCCGGGATACGTACTCGCCGCCACGACCATGCCACCCCTTCACTGGGCACTGAACGTCGGCTGCGAATACTCGAAGCAGTTCCTTCCTGATGAAATCGCCTGGCTCCGTGAGGTCGTCGAGCGCTGCAACGAAGCTGCCGCTGCAGAGCAGGCCGAGTAATCCTGCCGCATCAAAATAGCCCCTTCCCACAGGAAAAGGCGGCCAAACGGTCGCCTTTCTTATTCTTTACGCTGTCGACCGTAGTACCGGAGGTCGACCGCTTATTCCGGTTCGGCCATGAGCAGCCTGTTCTTCGGGGTGATATCCCCCGGGATCAGCTGAGTGTAGACCCGGTAGCCGTGCAGACGGAGCCGGGAGGCCCTGACAGCATCCATGGCCAGCGGACCATCGAGCCACCCCTGCAAACCGCCAAGATCGCCACCCTTCAGATCGTGACAGCAGGGGAGCAGTGCCACACGGGCCCGTGCCGCAACAGCCCGGTCAAGGATCAGATCGGTCAGACCGCCGCAGGCATGAGCCGAGACGACCAGGTCATCTGCGTGTAGCGGCACTTCTCTCAGATCCGCTTCGACAAAGCGGGTCCGCTCCTGCAGACGCGGCCAGTCACTGCAAAGAGATGCAGCCAGGGCGGTAGCACTCTTCGGGACCTTCCGGTCGACAGCCAGGGCAGCCGGAGAGCTGTCATCAAGCAGCAGGAGGATCTGCGCCAGCAGCCCGTGACCGCAGGCCAGATCCACCACCCGCCCGCCCCGGAAGCGGCGTCGTACCCGCCGTGCGACCTCCCAGGCCTCGTACAGCTCCTTGCGCGGCAGACAACCGGCACGGCAGACTGCCCGCGCGATGGCGTCGAACAGGGTCTCACCGCTGAACTGCGGCAGGATTTTTTCAGTAAGGCGATTGCGTGAAGAGCGGTCCATAGGGTCAACGGCTCCTTGTGCGGGAACGGGAAGATTACCTTTGTTCCGAGTATAACCGGTATCAGCGGTCAGCAGTATAAAAAAGCCTGTTCTGGCAGGCTCGCAGACAGAAAGCCGGCAGCAGCGCCCCGGTCACTCATCGCCGCATATTACATAGCAAATACAGGTAGTTGCAACACTGGTCCTCCCCTTTCGCTTGACTGCGGCAGAAGCTCCATGCTATAAAGCAGCCTCGCCCAAGCCCCTGTACACAGGATACGTACTTCACGGACTGATTTCAGAATAGAGCAGATAACAGTTCTGACGTACGAAGAGGAGGTGCCATGGCATTATTGAACCTGCGAGGGAGATTGATCGTCTGCTGCATGGCCGGTCAACTGCTCTCACCGATTCACACGCTGGTCCTGCAGGCTGAAGAGTCCGGCACGGTCAGCACTACACCTGCACCGGCTACTGCCAAAACAGCAGAGACGAAGGGGGTAGAAGGATTCGCCACCTACTATGCAGCATACTACAACAACAGACGGACCAACTCGGGTCAGCGTTACGACCCGCTCAAACTGACGGCTGCCCACCCGACACTCCCGCACGGGACCAGGGTCAAAGTCATCAATCTGACCAATGACAAAGAGGTCATCGTCACCATCAACGACCGCTGCAGGGCGCGTTCAGGCCCCTTCATCGATCTCTCCCGCGCAGCAGCGAAAAAGCTGGGCTTCTTCGGCAAAGGGAAGACCAGGGTCCGCATCATCGCTTTGAAAGAGGGCGAAGAAGAGAGCTGAGATACAGATACAGGCGAAAAACGTAAAGAGGCCGGGAGATTTCCCGGCCTCTTCGTTTTCAGGGTTCAGGCGTGACGGGCAGATCCTCCCCCCTGCACCAGGAGCGTCGTCTCGAACGTCTCAGCGCCGATGTCACAGTAGAGGGTGTTGTCGTTGATCGTGAGCAACCAGTTGATCGACCGCTCGATCCTCGCTGCCAGAGAGGTGATAAAGGTCTGGTCGAACAGCAGGATCGTCAGGTTGGCGATCTGTCTCAGCTTCGGGAGATGCTGCTGCTCCCAGGCGGCCAGCGTCCTGCCGCAGGCGATCAGGGCTGCCTGTTCGGAGTGACGGCCAGCCTTGATGAGACGCTCCGGCTCGGGAAGACCGACCTCAACCCATAGCAGGGTCCGGCCGTCCGGCCCTTTCAGCCAGAGATCCGGCTCATCGCCGGCACCGACCCCTTTGGTAAAGGCAAGGTCAGGCTCATAAAACAGCGCATAGGCCAGCAGCCTGCCTGCAAGCCGCTCTTCGGTCTCCGACGGATGGCGGGCGACCGTGGTCTGCAGCGTTTCGTAGATGCCTCTGTCGACATCAGAGAGGCTGATAACAGCCCGGTAGATCGTGGAGGGGAGTGCCATGGTCAGGAGTGTCCTTTGTCTGCCGGATATGCAGAGGAGATTATCTGGTCAATCGGTCTTATACGGATCATTGCGAGAAACAGACCCAGCGCAGCAAGCGCCACGAGCCCTGACGCCGCAAAACCGATCAGGCATAGCAGGAGAAACGGGGTCAGATTATGTTTTTCTGTAGACATGATTTTTGGGATGCACCGTTCAGACAGAGGTTCAGCAGGGCTGCTCCGGCAGGTTCCCTTTCGCCTCGACGATCTCTGCGGCAGTAGCCGGGCGAAGTTCCTGGACCGTAGCGGCGAAAACCAGCGAGATGCCGGCCAGCGGGTGGTTGGCATCCAGAACTGCCTTATTGTCGGCAATGTCAGTGATGGTAGCGAAAAACCGGTCCTCCTCACCACCCCCTTCCGGGGTCCCTTCTATCTGCATCCCGACGGCCAGGGGGCGCGGCAGCTCCTCGACCGGGACGATAGTCACCAGTTCCGGATCGTATTCGCCAAAAGCATCTGCAGGCTGCAGTTTGACTGAGACAGAATCCCCGATCGCTTTTCCGTGAAGAGCCGCCTCCACCGGGAGGAATATCTCATTGTAGCCGCCATGCAGATACCTGAGCGGCTCCCTGCCGGCGTCGATCATGTTCCCGTCGGCATCGATGACTGAATATGCAAGGGTAACGACTGAATCTCTGGTGACCTTTTTCATCTGTTCTCTACTCCGTATGTTTGATATCGGAAGGATCCGGGGCTGATCACTCTAGCACAGTTGCTGAGAAAACGGCTGATTTTTGACCGGCCGATATAACACGCCCCTTGCGTCGTCCTCCGCAATCTGGTATGACAGGCTCCCTATGAAATACCTTTCAAACCTCAACCGTGAACAGCTTCAGGCAGTCAAACATACCGAAGGCCCCCTGCTGGTGCTGGCCGGCGCCGGATCAGGCAAGACGAGGGTCATCACCTGCCGGATCGCCCACCTGCTCCTCCAGCTGGCGATATTGCCGGAAAACATCCTGGCCGTCACCTTTACCAACAAGGCAGCCCGGGAGATGGGCGAACGGCTGGAAGAGCTGGTAGGCAAAACCCGCCGGGAAGGGGTGATCGTCTCCACCTTTCACTCTCTCGGGGTGCGGATCCTGCGCCAGGAGTGCCGCCATCTCGGCTATCGCCCCAACTTCTCCATCTTCGACAGCTCCGACCAGCTCGGGCTGATCCGCCAGACCATGCGCGAGCTCGGTGCAGACGGCAAAAAGATCTCCCCGGAATCGGTCCACTGGAAGATCTCCCTGCTGAAAAACGGACTGGTCCGGCCGGCGGATTTCCAGCCGCATTTCAATGATGAGACCGAGCAGCTTGTCTCCAGGGTCTATCCCCGCTACCAGGCGCAGCTGAAAGCGTGCAATGCCATCGATTTCGACGACATCATCATGCTGACCGTACAGCTGCTGCAGCAGGATCACGGAGTCCTGACCGCCTGGCAGGAGCGTTTCCGCTACCTGATGGTGGACGAATACCAGGACACCAATCCCGCCCAGTACCTGTTCATCAGTCTGCTGGCTGCCGGCTCCCGCAATCTCTGCGTCGTCGGGGATGACGACCAGTCCATCTACGGCTGGCGCGGTGCGGATGTCCGGAAGATCCTCGCCTTCGAGGAGGACCACCGCGGCTGCCGGACCATCAAGCTGGAGCAGAACTACCGCTGCAGCGGCAACATCCTCGAAGCGGCCAACCAGGTCATCCGCAACAATCCGACCCGCAAGGAGAAGACCCTCTGGACCGACAGCGGCCCCGGGAGCCCCCTGCACCTGCTGGTAACAGCCGACGAAGAGGAGGAAGCCACCACGGTCGTGGAGCGGATCCAGACCGAGCGGTTTCGCCGTGATGCCCCTTATCGCGACTTCTGCATCCTCTACCGGACCAATGCCCAGAGCCGGGCCTTCGAAGAACAGCTCCGCTTTGAGAGCATCCCCTATATCCTGGTCGGCGGCATGCGGTTTTACGATCGCAAAGAGGTGAAGGACGCCCTTGCCTGGCTGAAGGTGCTGGCCAATCCGGCTGATGAGCAGTCGCTCCTCCGGATCATCAACTTCCCGAAGCGCGGCATCGGCGAATCATCGGTGAACAAGGTCAACGACTGGTCTCTCGCGGAAAAAGTGCCCCTCTTCGATTCACTCGGCCGGGTGGATGAGGTGCCGGGTGTGACCATGGCAACGCGGCAGCGGATCTTTGCCTTCCATCAGCTGCTGAAAGGCGAGTGCGAGCTGTTTGCCAATGGCAGACGGCTGGCAGACAAGGCGCGGGAGCTGTTCGCCAAGTTGAAGATCGAGGAGGAGCTGCTTGCAAGCGTGGATGACAAGGCTGCGGCCCGGCGCAAGGTGGAGAACGTCGAGCAGATCGTGAACTCCCTGGCAGCCTTTGCCGCACGGACTCCGGGAGCCACCCTGACGACCTTTCTGGAGCGTCTCGCACTCATGGATGAAGAGCATGACAAAAAGGACCAGAAGGAGCAGGAACTGGATGCGGTGACCCTGATGTCCCTCCACTCCAGCAAGGGGCTGGAGTTCCCTCATGTCTTTCTGGTCGGGCTTGAAGAAGATATCCTCCCCCACCGGCGCTCCATCTACGAGGAGGTCTCGGTGGATGAAGAGCGCCGCCTCATGTACGTCGGGATCACCCGGGCAAAGAAGCAGCTGACCATCAGCCGCTGCCTCACCCGGAGAAAGTACGGTAAAAACGAGGAGCGAATCCCCTCCCGTTTTCTGGCCGAAATCCCGGATGAGCTGGTGAGCCACCAGCAGGGCTCCTCGGCGCAGCTGTTGACCGCCGAGGAGAACGACCGGATGGCGGACAACGCCTTTGCCCGGCTGAAGGCGATGTTCGGGGATGCAGCTTAATACCGATTCCAGATCAAAGCCCCATCTTCGTTGGCTCGTCTTCGGCTCCTCAACGTACGGATCGTACGCCTCGTCGCCTCAATCCTCGCCGCCTTGATGGCATCTTTGATTTGGAATCGGTATAAGAGGCAGGGACGTTGAACCACCTCTGACTCAGCGCTCTTCAGCTGACAAACGAAAAAAGGCCCGCTGACACGCGGGCCTTTGCTTATTCCGATCAATAGCTACTGCGACACTACGCCCCTACACTTTCAGTTTCGCGGCGATCCGTGCCACATGCGCACCCTGGAAACGGGCGCCGGCAAGCTCGTTCGCACTCGGCATCCGCTCACCCTGACCGCCGGCAATGGTCGAAGCGCCATAGGGTGAACATCCCGTGACCTCGGTCACCCCCATCTGGCCGGCAAAGGCATAGGGGAGACCGACGACCACCATGCCATGGTGGAGAAGTGTGGTGTGGAAGCTGAGGATGGTCGACTCCTGGCCCCCGTGCTGGGTGGCACTACTGGCGAAAACGCTCCCGACCTTGCCGACCAGCGCCCCTTTCAGCCAGAGTCCGCCGGTCGCATCCAGGAACTGGCGCATCTGGCCGCACATGTTGCCGAAACGGGTCGGCGTGCCGAAGATGATCGCATCGGCAGCGGCCAGGTCATCCACTGTGGCGATCGGGATGTGGGCCATCCCCTTCTGCGCGTCCAGGGCCCCCATCATCCCGAGCACCTCGTCGGACAGGGTCTCCGGTACCCGCTTGATGACTGCCTCGCACCCGGCGACTTCGCGCACCCCTGCAGCGACTGCTTCAGCCATTGCGTAGATGTGTCCATACATGCTGTATTGAACAATCAGTATTTTGGTCATATCTGCTCCTCCGTGATCTCTCTGCTGCGTCTTGAGATAAGTATACCAAAAAATCCGCGCGGTTCTCCGGGCGGCTGATTATTTTTTCAGTCCGGAAGATAGCGGAGCGGCAGTCACGCAAAGCAGTGCAGCCGGATATACCACGCTGCCCCGCAGACGCTGCCATAGAGGAGCAGGCTTTTCCAGTTGCAGGCGACACGGACGTCCTGTCCGCTGGGGAGCGAATTGCAGACCAGCAGGAATACGACGGTGTACAGCAGCAGGGTATTTGGGAGGGTCATCGGCAGCCAGTCGAACCAGCAGCGATAGAGGTAGTATGCGAGGGGGAGCAGTCCGAGGGGGGCGAACGCGATCGGCACGGCATTTAAGGCAGTCACCCGCCGAAAGACAACAGAGCCGAGAGTCCAGCTGTTGTCACCACGGCGCTGCGGGATGAGGCTGAAACCGGCCGGCTCGGCCCGAAGCAGTAAACCGGTCAGCAGATGCGCCAGTTCGTGCAGGAAGACTCCCGGCAGCCGGGTGAGGCAGACCACCAGGATGTGTGCGGAGCGGGCACTCCTGTTGAGCAGGAACATCGCGATGACCAGCAGCATGCCGCAGGCATGCCACCAGAGCGGGATCTCATAGGTCGGGAGAAACGCCTCCCACGTCACTGTTCTGTCCCTTTACGCACCGTTTTCACACTCTCCCCGCTCTTTTTTCCCATGCCAAAACCGGCATGAGTCTCCGTGCAGACCGGCAAGAGTATACTGCAAGCGTTGACACGCAACAACATTCCTGTGCTACAGTCAGACCATGTCCATGGAAACGTTCATCACTGCCTACTGGTATCCGGCCCTCGCGATCGGCACCCTCCTGGAAGGGGGGGGATGGTCGGCATGATCGCCGGCGGACGCGGCACAGCAGCGGTATTTCCCGGGATCCTACCTGGACCACCCCGAGAACCAGCCGGGGCAATCGTTTCCATCCCAGGTCCCGGTGACGATCCTGCCGTTTCTATCCACTTCCAGAAGGCGGACACAGCTTAAGCCGGCAGACCCGGGTGCGGGCTTATTCTGCCCCGGCAGGGCAGGTTTGCCGTCAAAGACATTCCAGAGCAGCATTTTGTCACTCCATGCCGAAAACCAGCTTGAGCGCTTTTTTAACCAGCGTGAGTTCCATGGCAGTGATTGCGCCTGTCTTATGAACCAGGCGCTCCTCGGAAAGACAGCGTACCTGAAACAGATCGATGGCTGACGGCTTGGCGAGTCCGTTGCCGACGGCAGGCTCCAGACAGAGCATCCAGGGGACATCGCGGTAGCGCGCTTTCAGATCGGTAAGCGGGGCGATGACCTTGAGAGGCAGGCCACCGATGGCGTCGTCATTCAGAATGACGCAGGGTCTGGTTTTACGGATCTCGGCGCCGATCGTCGGGTGGAAATTGACCAGCCAGATTTCCCCCTGTCTCATACAAACTCCTCGCCATCGAGATCGGTCAACGCCGTAAGCTGCTTATCAGTGCGGTACTCCTCCGCCATCTCCGCAACAATCAGCTTCAGCCGTTCCCGCCGCTGCTGAGCAAGAAAGCTCTCCATCGCCATTTTATACAGCTCGGAGCGGGACACACTCAACTCGGCTGAACAGCTGTCGACCTCGCTGGCAAGCTCGTGAGGCACGGAAATTGTTACCCGCTCAACAGAACGATTCGCATTAAGCATTGGTCACACCTTCTCAGTATGCATAATAATCATACTATCAGTACTTAACTTGATGTGCAAGGGATGAATTGCAGCGTTTGATGTGAGGCGGGAGAGTAAGGAGGAGCTACGCTCTCACGGCATGATATACGCGTTCAGGCCGATAGTCACCGGCTTGCCGTCAACCAGGACATCAGTCACGGCATTGCCGCGGGTGCCTTTTCACCCTTCACTCTTCACTCTTCACTTTTCACCGACCTTAAGGCGTTGTTTTTGATGGCTACGGCATGGGCATGGGGGAGTTCTTTTATTGGCTGTGAATTGGTTTGGCGTCCCTGCATCTCCTATGTTGCCTACCAGTATCAGAAAATCACTTAATACCCAGTGATGGAAATGGAATACCGATGGCGGCGCATGATTCGCGCAGCAACGTTCTCGCATCCTTTGACAAGCGATACTCTCTGGTAATTTGCAGGATCTCTTCACTCCTGACGGCCTCTGCCAATACTGAGCACTGTTGCAGATCTTTCTCTTTCTTGAATTCCCTGTCCCGTCCCGTCCTGCGCTGGGCAATAATGAGTTTGTGCAGCATGAGGGTTTCCGGTGAAGGAATGCGGACCGTGAAATCT
Source organism: Geobacter sp. (assembly GCA_009886125.1). Taxonomy (GTDB): domain Bacteria; phylum Desulfobacterota; class Desulfuromonadia; order Geobacterales; family DSM-12255; genus VEOV01. Next base: position 10,621 of record VFJK01000037.1, read on the forward strand.
TCGATGTTTACCGTAATCGGTCTGATAAAGAGCAGATCAATAAACGGCAACGGTTGAGCGGAAACCTTCCAGGGCGGGATGACCACAGCAGGCGGAGCAGCACTACCGCGACGATGTGTAATGAATTCGACTTCAAAAGTTCCCTGCAGAAACGTCTCGATACCCGAATAGTCGGGAACCGAGGTATAGCCCAACCGTTCCAGAATCTGGGGGATAGTCTCACCACCGGATGATGAAATCTTCACCGCATTATCAACGGCAAAGTCGATGTCATTGGTCGCCAGACCGTAAGGGAGAGTGAAGTATTCGCTATAGATCAGCATGGGCCAGCTGCCGATGAGCAGGCCATGGGAGAAAAATCCTGCTTTGTCCATCTCACGCAGCAGATCGGTGACAGGTTGCAGGAAAGGGCTCTTTTCAAACGTAATATTCAA
>VFJK01000111.1 GCA_009886125.1 Geobacter sp.
ACTCAACCACTCAACCACTCAACCACTCAACCACTCCCCGCTTCTACAGCACATCCGCAAAATGCGGCCGCAGCCTCCTGAAGACCACCGCACCGGAGACGAAAATAGCACCGGTAACGGCCCAGAAATAGGCTGTCAGGGCATAATGCCCTTCCCAGAACCAGATGTGGTAGATGAAGCTCTCCCGGTACCCTTCGACTATGTAGTAGACGGGATTGAGCTTGACCATGTTGAGGTATTTCGCCGGGAGGATTTTTGCCGACCAGAAGATGGGGGTCATCCAGAAGAGGAACTGGACGACCATGCCGACGATCTGCCCCATATCACGGAAGAAGATTATGACTGAGGAGGTTATCCATGACAGTCCGAGGAGCAGGACTACGACGCAGAATAGATAGTAGAAAACCTGGATGCAGTGAACAGTAATCGGTATTTTGTAGACCAGAAACATGATGAAAATGACGATGATAAAGAAAGCGTGCAGCACAAGTGCTGACAGGATCTTGACTATCGGGAGCATCCCGACGCTGAAGTTGATTTTTTTGAGCAGGAAGGAATTTTCCATGATCGAGTGAGTGGCACTACTGAGACATTCACTGAAGAAGAACCAGGGGATGATGCCGCAGAGCATCCAGAGCACAAAGGGGACATCTCCGGCCGGCTGGGATTTGAAGCCGACCTGGAAGACTACCCAGAGGATCATTACATAAATGGTCGGATGAATGAACGCCCAGAGGATGCCGAGATAGGAACCGAGATATTTGCTGCGGAAATCCTGCTTTGCCAGCTCCAGGATCATGGTGCGGCGCAGAAAAAGGTCTTTTAGAAAAAGCCGAAAGATTCTGAGGTAATTCATGTGGGAATAATACGTGAGTGTGTGTTTTGTGTAAACGGGAAATATTGGAACCGGAGCAGAGAACCTGTTGAGTCGTTAAGTAGTTTAGTGGTCAACTACTCAACTACTCAACTATTTAAAATGTTCTTCTGACTGACGCAGAGAGCCTCCTCTCTATCCTGTTGTCGATATCTCTTTTAGCAAGAGTATAATCGATGGATGTAGAGAGAAGTCTGAAGTCTGCTGTCATGCCGAGATTATAGTACATTGTCACTGAACCGGGCGAATTCGTCTTTTCATACTTTGCTGATCCGAATAGTGAGTATCGGTCTGTAGGGGAGTAACGTCCGGAAAGACGCAGGTACAGCACATCACCTGCGAAAGAGGAATTGTAGCTGCCTCCAGCAGGTTGTCTGGTAAAAGAGGACTCCTCACTGAGTGTCGCCACGTTCCGGGCAACTCCCCTTCTGGTAAAGAAATTGTAGCTGTACCTCTGATAGATCTCAAGTTTAGTAGAATTGGTATCTGTTGCCCCACCCGTCTCCCGCTCATACGTGCCGCGCAGGACACCGTCATTATAGATGTTCGGCCGGTACTGAGTTTGAGCAGTGGCTATCCAATTGGTCAGAGGCTTATCAAAACCGTTATTTTTTTTAGCATACTTTAAAGCTGCAGAGTAGGCTACATCCCTATTGTCGTACCTGGCCCTGGAATAGACAGATTCTTCAGTGTATTCGGGAATATTGGCAGCCGAGACGATACCATACGACCCGTCGATAGATGTGTTAAAGCGGGCATTTGGTGTCCAGCCGGCTGAAGCAAGAATTACATTCCGGAGATAGTTTCCGGCCTCAGCATTTGAGTAGGCTGTCGGAGCGCTGAATCCATCGATATAACCGTAGCCACTCCCGAAATCAAACGTATTCTGGACTCTGTAAATCAGTGAGCTGTTCGGACTATACATGGCATTCAGGACAAGGCTCTCGCTCCACGACTTACTGCTCACAGAGGCGGCACCGTCATCCTTGGCGTTCCAGGACAATCTTGCGCCAAGCCCGAGCTTTTCGCTGAAACGGCGTGTGCTCACAGTTTCCACTGCGGAGCTGACTGCGTAGGCATCATACCCGTTGTAATATTTACTTGTCTGAAGGCTTAAGGATGGAGATAGAGTGAATTGTGACCGGTTGAAGGTTGTCCCGCCGACAGTCAGCGTGTTGGTGTAGGCTGTGTCGGTAGTCCTGGCAAGGAGATGGCTCTCTTTGCCCCTGGAGGCGGCAAGGCTTGCATACCAGCTGGTTTCAGAGCCGTAAATGCCTTTCACATAAAGCGGCACGTTGGTTCTTTCAGTCAAGACATTGTCAGTATCCAGTGTGCGATTGTAGTTCATGAATGACCTTGCATCCCAGGTCTTTCTTGTTGCTATTGCCATGAAGTTAACGTCGTACTCTTCACGATTCGAGCCTGTAGACAAGTTTTTCTCTTCGGCAAGCAGTGCGTCTGCAGAAACCGATATCCAGTTGGTGAGCTCTGACCAATTCCTTCTACCGCGATAATCCACGAGACCTATCTGAATCTGCTGAGCCATGAAATCGTAGGCAGGGGAAAGGGCATCCTTATAGTCACGCAAGCGGTAGTGAATCCAGTTATTCTCCCGGCCAAGAGAGGCAGTAAGCTCTCGTGACCTGCTATCGATCGAATAAAAACCAGACCCCTTGGTTTCAGAGCCACGGTATTCCAGAATAGCCTGGGGAAGAGCTCGCTGAGATGCATTTCTTGCCTTCTTCGGGTCAAAATTGAATGAAAAGCCGGAAGAGATACTTTTTTCAAGAGCTTCAAGGTCATATACCAGCCCGCTATTCGCAGAAACGTCATTATGGAGTCCAGAGCCACTGTTAACAGGGTTATTGTCTATAAGGCTGTTGGCAATGAGTCCGCGTCTCGGCACAGGCGATAGATCATCTTTCAGATAACCCGTTATACTAATCGGCAGCGCAGATTCCCTGTAAGAAAATTCGCCCGAATACTTAAACTTGCCAAGATTCTGCTTGATTGTGGTTTCCTGTGTCGGCTCAGTAAGCCGCGTGCTGAAATCAGCGAAGCTGTAGCCTGCCATGAGCTTGTAATAATTAGGCTGATATCGGGAAACATAGTTTGTCGTTCTAAGCTCAAGTGAATATTGCTGCAGAAGAGAGTTTCCGCTAAAAAGATTGCTGCCGTTCGCCTCGGCATCATAGCGGGTATACCCCACTTCGGCCACCCCGTTCATGGAGGTGGCACTCCAGACGCTGGTCGCAAAAAAAAGTGCAGCCAGCGAAAGAATAATAGCAGGAATTTTAGTGGTTCGTAAGGCCATAAGAGCGAATCCTTGGCTGAGTCATTACTCTCATTAATGCAACAACCATACCTCTGGCAGGCAGACCGGCTGAGCCCTTCTGATTCAGCAACATTAAATTACATATTTCCAATATTATCTTTCACCTGTCTTGATTACCTGTTCAGGATGACGCTATTACACGGCGACCTGCGCGAGAATACAAGAAGGCAAAAAGCTTATCAACTGCTTAAGCAGGAAAGATTTTCTTTGCGGACTTCGTGGCTGTATGCGAAAAGTGGTTCGCCCTGTCTCCGGGCAGAAAAAAAGGGAGGGGGTAGAATCCCCCTCCCTGAGCTGAAACAGACTGCGGCTGCTTGCTACTTGTTGTGGCAACCAAGGCAAAGAGTAGAACTCTGCAAGGTGGTGCGGAGGAACGGTACAAACTGGGAATCGTGAACTGCATGGCAGCTACCGCACTCGAGCCAGTTTGTGGTGCTGGAGGCAACGGATTGAAAGAGAGGGAACGCATCGCTAGCTGTGCCTGCACCGCCACCCATAGCTTTCGCAGTTGCCGGCGAAGTTATGAAGAGATCGTTTTGTGAGTTGCTATTTACCGGGAAGTTGATCGGGTGCGTGTTTGTCAGGTTTTTGCCCAGGTTTGCTGAACTTGATGTAAGTGAGCCGGTAGAAAGGGCGCCGCCAGTTGCAGAAAGTGTAGTAGCGGCCGGGGTATGAGTGACATTATTCATAAGCAAAGAACCGTCGTGACAACTCATACAGAAAAGCGAGGAACTGCTTGAAGTAAGCGACAGATTCGCTACGTTATCGTTTGCTCCATTTATGATTTGATACAGCGTGAAGTCAGTGCCTTCAGGATTCGTACGGTTCCAGAGAAGCTCGGGCTTTCCTGCACCGTGCGGAGCATGGCAGTAAATACAGATCTGAGTGTTTGCGCCTTTAGTTATAGTAGCCGTACCTGTTAGCTGCGAGAGGTCGTGCTTGCTGCCCTTAATTGTCACAGGCGCAGCAAATGCTGCTGATGCTGCGGCAATAAGGCTTGCTGCTGCTACGAGTGCTAATACTTTTTTCATAACCATTCTCCTTTTTTTGTGAGTGCCTGCCATCCAGGCTGGCTTGTTTTATAACTGATTATAAACTAAAGCAGCAACCGTGCCACCGCTCATTAGTCCGCACCAATTAATTGACGATCCATTCTGATTACTAGAGTTGGCGCTGCTTTACTGCATATTAAATTGCATATTTCATGGTTGTGCCAGGCAAGCAGAAGTTGTTGTGAGCTATTTCGCGGACAAATTTTATAACAACCTCGCGATTTAACCGAAAATTTATTAACAGCACCATTACCCGGTCAAAATCTGTTTTAACAGCGAAGCACCTGAGAAGCCCTCAACCCTCAACCCTCAACCCTCAGCCTCAACCTGGCTTCCCGCTCTGCCGCTACTTCTTTTCCAGGGCTGGAACGGGCGCTTTCTCGCCCGATTCGCTCCCTTTCAGATATTTGTATTGCTGGAAGCGCCTGTTAACCTGATCTGCAATGAAGATGTCATCATTCTGGTCTATATGGATTCCCTGCGGAAGAAGAAAACCGCCCGGGGCCTCTTTCCCGCCAGTGACAGAGTGCGCCGCCCCGATAAAAATAAGCGTCTGCCCCTTCGTGTTGAACACTTTGAACTGATTAGCCTTGCTGTCAGTAACGTAGATGTTGTCATCCGAGTCTACAGCAACCCCTTTGAGCATCTGGAAAGCAACCGGGCTGTCCCCTCTTTCTCCGAACTTTCTGAGGAATTTGCCGTCTCTGTCGAATATCTGAATCCGGGCGTTAAAAGTATCGCCAACTATAACTTCTTTCTTGCTGTTGATAGTGATCGAATGCGGGCGGTTAAACTCGCCATCAGCCTCACCGGCCTTGCCAAAGGAGAAAAGAGGCTTCCCGGCAAGGTCGAAAACAGCAACCTTGCAGTCCAGGGAATCAATAAGATAAATTCTCCCTCCCGTGCTGTCAACAACCAGTCCTCCAGGAGTTTTGACCTTTTCGCCATAGTCGATCCTTCGGATCACTTTCCCCTCGGGGTCAAGGACAAAGATCTGCTGTTTGCCTTTCCCGACCACGTATATATTACCGGTGTCATCCAGGGCTATAAAAAAAGGCGTTATGGCCAGCCCCGTTTCAGGATCATTCGACTTTCCCCAGAACTCTGTTTTCCGGTTCAGGATATCAAACACGAAAATACCGGCCGATTCGACATCTGTCACATACACAACCCCTTTGCCATTTGACTTGACGTCAATCGGTTTGGCAAGGTAGCTCCGCCCCTTACTGCCGAACAGGAGATCGACGAACGCTTCAAATGCGCCTTTGGGGTAATCGTCCCCTCCGTAATATGACCTGATATATTCGATTTTTGGTGGATCAGGCGGGAGGGGCCAGACATAACGCACTGCTGGCTGAGGTTTGTCAGTCGCACAACCTGCCAGGATCATGCCTGTGGCAAGCAGAGTAAAGACAGTTTTTATGACTATTTTCAGCTTCATAACAGCGCCTCCGTATACAGTGACTATCAGAATAATTAAGCTGCCTGACGAGAAAGAAATTTATACTACCTGCTCAACCTTTTTCCGCTCTCCCTACTTCTTGTGGCACATCTGGCAGAGCTCCATCTTGTTATCATCACCGGTGACAAAGTAGTAACGAACCTTGCCTCCATGAGGGTCATGGCAAGAGACGCAGCTAAGCTCACGTCCCTTGCCACGCTCCGCCGGGTCTGTTTTACCACCAATCGGGTGGCTCGTACCATCACCGACTGCTACCACATGAACCCCCTTCCCGACCTGTTCGTGGCAGGAAAGGCAGAGTTTGTTTATCGGCTGTCGCAACTGATCGGGATTATCACTTGAGTGCGGATCGTGGCAGACCTCACACAGGTCAGCTGCGATCGGCCCATGCAGAAATTTGAATCCCTTGAGCTGCTTCTGCTTCTCGACATGGCAATCAAAGCAGAGCTTGGTCTCACGCTTTATGGTTGCGTATTTCGGCTTGCCGGAAAGAGGGTGGCAGTATGCACAGGAGTAGGTACTGACCGGACCATGTACAAATTTCTGGGTTCCCATTCTCTTGTGGCACAGGTAGCAGGCATTGTCCTTGTCCGGGACATCCGACACCTGCTTCTCGGTCGGCTTCATGTTGTGACAGGGGGTGCACTCCCTCTCGGCTTCAGGACGGTGCAAGGCGGTACTCCGGAACTCCTTGGGGATATCGCTCCCATCGGAGTTGGGAGAGTAATATATCTCCGACTTGAAACTTTCAAGCCTCTTTTCTCCGGCAAATGTATCAACAAGAAGCTGGTTCTTCCCTTTATCCCAGAGAGGCTGCAGGATGAGGAAATCCCTGAATGCCCTCCTATACTCGACCGTACCGACGGGAAGCGGATCGCTGGCAACTCCGTTGACGGTAACTATGACCGTTGTGATCTCCGGATTTCCGAGCTTTAAGATGAGATGGCGGGACTGAGTGACGAAGCTCGAAGGCTCAGGATAGATGAGACTCAGACCTGCGAATACAGGTGTTGCAAAAAAGAGAAGCAGAGGGAGAAGAACTCCCCCCGCTCTCAGTTGAAAGAATAATTGTGAGAAACGATCAGGCATCCGGTCGATAAACCTCTTTCAGAAGAAATTCTATTTCCCGCCGCCGCCGTAGCTGTGGAGGCCTGAAAGAAAAAGGTTTACACCAAGGTAGCAGAAAATCGTCGCGGCAAAACCAATGATGGAGAGCCAGGCAGCACGCTTGCCTACCCACCCCCGGGTTATCCTGGCATGCAGAAAAGCAGCATATACGAACCAGACTATCAGCGACCAGGTCTCTTTCGGGTCCCAGCTCCAGTAAGTGCCCCAGGCATAGTTTGCCCAGGCAGCACCGGTGACAATCCCCAGAGTCAGCAGCGGGAACCCGATCATGATAGCCTTGTAGTTGAGGTCATCAAGCACCCGTATCGACGGGAACATCCCGATCACACTTCCCGCCTGCATCTCGGAAGAGACATCCCCCTCAGCCTTGGCTTTTATCAGATACATGATGGAGATGCCACAGGCTACCGCAAATGCCGCATAACCGAGAAAGCAGGTGATGACGTGGTACAGCAGCCAATTACTCTGTAGAGCCGGGACAAGCGGCTCGATACCGCTGTTAAGGCCAAGCTGGGCCCATGCCATGCCCAGGAGCGCAAACGGCAGGACGAATGCCCCGATTACCCGGTATTTATATTTCAGCTCGATGAGACCGTAGATGAGGATGATTGTCCAGGCAAAGAAGACCACGGACTCATAGAGGTTGGAGAGCGGGGCATGGCCATGGCCCATCTCATACGACTCTTTCCAGCGAAGGATTATTGCCCCAGTCTCAACAACCCAGCCGACGAAGGCGATAAGACTTGCGCCCAATCCTATACTGCTGTTCCTCGATGCAAGAAACACAAAAAAGAGGATCGTCGAAATGAGAAAAAGGAAAGTTGTTACGTTAAACAGAAGTGAACTTGACATGTATAACTCCTTAAACAAGGGTAAAAGTAATTAGTGCCTTGGAACATCTATAACCAACCCCCCTCAGTCCCCCCTTGTCAGGGGGGAAGCCTAGAAGCCTCCCTTGACAAGGGGAGGTTTGGAGGGGTTTATCATTTCAGTGCTTTCACTTTTTCCACAAGCGCTTCAAACTTGGATTCGAATGCTGCAGGGTTCTTGCTTGCAGTCCCCCCCATAACGACTCTTCCATTTGAGATCCTGATCCAGACCCGATTGTGTGACAGGAAGAACGCCATGTAAATGCCGATAGTCATGAGCGCACACCCGAGCCAGACGATCCAGACACCCGGATCTTTCGCCACCTGGAGCCCGGTATAGAGCTTCTCATCCGCACCGGCATATTCAAGAACAAGCTCGCCTTTGCGCTGCTCCTCGATTTCAGGATGGTTTTTGAATACAATGAATGATGCAGGAGCCTTGCCCGGCATCTTTAACAAGACTTTTGCAGCAGGACCGGAGAACTCGGGCATAAACTGGCGCACATCCTGAGTTGCCTCAAGGACTTCAAGCGTCGCACCTCCGTTCAAAGTGACCTGCTCACCCTTTTTCAGATCAAGCTGAGCGCCACCAGACCCTCCCCTGCGGCTCACATTGAAGTGATAGAGGGAACCTTCTCCTGACTGGCCGTAACTCGACTGGTAAAAGGTGATCCCTTTGTAGGAAAGAGGGTCGTTCACAATGACCGGGACCTTCTCATACCCCTTGACCGGCTGACCGTTCTCAATAAGCGTCAGTATGCTTTTGAACTCCTTGGGTGCGCCGGTATTGTAATAAGAGACGGAAAACTTCTCCAGCTTGACGGCAAAATCCAGCTTGATTGCCTTGTCTCCCGGAGCATAGACCGTATCTACCGCCATCCCTTCAGGGATATTGACCATTGCCTTGTAGCCGAAAAAAGAGCCTATCAGTGCGCCGATAAAGATTATGATGATACTCAGATGGACAACATAGACCCCAAGTCGGCACCAGGGCGTTTTCTGGGCAAAGAGATGGGTCGAGCCATCCGTTTCGGTAACCACCGGTGTAGCCACTGCGCTTGCAAGAAAATCCTTCAGCTTTGTGACGGCATCACCGGAGATCTTGAATTCATGAGTAAGTGAGAGTGACTTTTCAAGCCCCTCATCCATCACCAGCTGCGGTTCGAATACCATCTTCCAGACGCGGGGGAGGCGTTTTATGGAGCAGGAAACGAGGTTTACGGTCAGCAGGTAAAGGAGAAGCATGAACCACCAGGAGTGGTACATATCGAAGAAGCTGAGGCTCTGGTAGAGCTTGAACTTGGACTCGCTTATTGTCTGCAGATATTCAGGCGGGATACTCCCTTGCGGGACTACCGTACCGATAATTGAGGTAAGGGCAAGACCGATGAGAAGGGAGATGGACAGTTTCAGGGAGCAGAAGAAGTCCCAGAGCGACTCTACGAAGTTCCGTTTGTTGGTTGACAAGACAAGCTCCTAGTTAGTTTCCGTCCGGAAAGGGTGCTTTTCCGCCCTGGCGGTGTCAATCTTCGGTCTTGCTTGTGCGGCGTACAGTCGTACGCCTCCGCGCAATCCCTTGATTTTCTTGCCATGACAAAAAAACACTCCTTTCCAAATCGGAAACTGCTGGTTTCCATCCGGTGTTCCCGGATGGAAACCAGCTAATATTGGTTTTTATTCAAGATTGTTAGTATATAGAAAAACATATTTCAAAAAAAGCAGTTTTTTTATTTCGGGCCTAAACAAAAAAAAGGGGTGACGTAGCGGTCACCCCTTTGAGTCAATCCAGAACAGATACAACTCTTACTTGTGGCACTCTTTGCAGGCGGTAGGGCCTTTCTTCATTTCAGCATGGCATCCTTTGCAGGCATTTCCGTGCGCGAGTTCCTTGCCGAAGCCTTCGATCTTGCCCGGGCCCTTCTCGTGACACTTCTTGCAGTCACCTGCAATAGCCTGGTGAGCTTTGTGATTGAACTTCACACCTTTCTTCATTTCGATCACGTCTGCACCGAATGCTGTGCCTGCGAAAGCCACAAGAAAAAGAGCTACGATAACTTTCTTCATTTCAAACTTCCCCCTTGATAATTTTTAGTTAATTTTGTGAAAGAATTAATCTATTAAACAGTTCAAGTCAAGAAAAAATTCTACTGCAAAAGCCTCTTCTGTAGTGCGGCATCTTTTTCAGCTACCTCTGCCGACAGGCTGGACTTGTACTTTTCAAACCGGGCTGACAGCTCCGGATCGGAGACCGAAAGGATCTGGACTGCAAAGAGACCTGCGTTCTTTGCTCCGGCCTTCCCGATCGCCATGGTAGCGACAGGTATCCCTCCGGGCATCTGAACCATCGCATACAGTGCATCAACGCCATTCAGCGCTCCACCGGGGAGAGGGACCGCGATAACGGGAAGGATCGTCTCTGCCGCTACTACCCCTGCAAGGTGAGCAGCCATGCCGGCACCGGCGATGACAACCTTTATGCCGCGTGAAACCGCCCCAGAAGCCAGCTCCGAGGTCCTTTTCGGAGAGCGGTGCGCTGAGGATATATGCATCTCGAAACCTATGCCGAACTCTTTCAAGATCTTTGCGGACTCTTCCATAACCGGGAGGTCCGAATCACTCCCCATAAGTATCAACACTTCAGCATTCATACAATTACCTCATTTGAATTTAAATAGCGAAGGTGACAAGAAACCCATTTTTGCCATTCTGAACTGAATTGCAGTCCCTAAGACTCCGAAACCGTAGGTCACGCTTCTACGGAAATTGATCGAAGATGCCTCAGGGAAATATTTGGTCGGGCAGCTGACCTCGCCTATTCGAAAATCCGCCCAGACGATCTGGGCAAGCATCTGGTTGTCGAATACAAAATCATCGGAATTCTCGTCAAGAGGGAGTCGCTCCAGCACCTCCCGGGAGAAAGCCCGGTAACCCGTATGGTATTCAGAGAGTTTGTGCCCGAGGAGAATGTTCTCGACAAGGGTAAGAATCCTGTTGGCAACATATTTGTAAAGGGGCATCCCCCCTTTAAGCGCGCCTATGCCGAGTATCCTAGACGCAAGCACTGCATCGAATTCACCGAAAGCGATCATAGCCGATACAGCCGTTATAAGACGCGGCGTATACTGATAGTCGGGATGGAGCATAACGACCATGTCCGCCCCGAGGGAGAGCGCCGTCCGGTAACAGGTCTTCTGATTGCCGCCGTACCCCTTGTTCTTTTCGTGGACGATCGTATGCATCCCCAGCTTCCTGGCGACCTCTGCCGTATCGTCACGGCTTGCATCATCCACCAGGACAACCTCATCCACAAACTCGAAAGGGATTTCATTGTACGTCTTTTCAAGAGTTCTGGATGCATTATATGCAGGGAGAACAACGACTATCTTTTGACCATTCAGCATCCTAAAATCCTTTTCCAACGGGGCCATGCATGATTTTGACCTGCTATGTTACAACATGCGGCAGCGCTTCATAAAGTATAACCTTAATCCGTGACGGTGAGAACCGTCTCTCAATGCAACGCCTCTCTGCTTCAGCGGAGTAAGTGATTGTTCCGTAGCCGGCACAGATCACCCGCAATTATAACACGAGCGTACCAGGCGGCGATCAGCCCCGGCTGTTTACGTTCGATACGGCTCTAACCGTCACGGATTCACGTATAATGTTACCGGACAGCCCTGAAATGTTTCAATCTGAACAGTACCGTCTGCATGAGTGAGCAGGCTGCTGCTTTCCATAACCGCCATTTGACAATCGAGACCTGCCCGGTTCTGCGCCCTTCATGAGGAACGGGGAAGTTTTTAAGCGGCTGATGTGAAGCCGTAAGAACACCTGATATCAGGATATTGGGTGCAAATGTTTCAGCCGGTATCATAGCCACTATCTCTTTCAGCAGCCTGCCTCTGATGAGCCGGTACGGTGTATTGACATCAACAATACCTTTGCCGAACAGGATCGATACCGCCAGACGAGAGATAGAGCTGATCAGGCTGCGGCCGGTATTCTGCTGCCGGCCGGTACGGATGCCGAACAGCGCTGAATAGTTCTCCCGCTCTTTCCAGAGTGACTCAAAACAGGCAGCCCCCATTTAATCGTCACTGTCGACCTGGAAAACCCACTCCGCCTCCTCCACCGCCAGTTGAAAGCCTTTAAGGATTGTCGGCCCGTGACCGCTGTTCTCCTTGGTTACGACCTGAATGCTTTCATTGTCGGCAAATCGGGATAATCGTGCTGCCGTATTGTCACGGGAGCCATCGTTCAGGACGATCATCCTGAAGTCGATACCCAGTCGGTTCAATTCAGCAAACCAGGTGTCGATCACGGCCTCAATACAATCCTCTTCGTTGTATACCGGCATAACCAGCGCCAGTTCATGAAACATTGCAGAACCTGATTTTTTTCACAGTAATGCTTTTCGCCCGATATCAGTCCGGAAATGCACGCCGTTCCAACGAATGGCAGCTACCCCTTCATATGCCTTCCTGATCGCATCGGCGACGGTAACCCCTCTCCCGGTCACACCCAGGACTCTCCCTCCGTTTGTCACAAAATGCCCGTCACTGTATCCTGTCCCGGCGTGAAAAACAAACAGGTCATCAATCCTGTCGGCAGCCTCAAGCCCAGAGATCTCGTCGCCCTTAGGGTAGTCGCCGGGGTATCCTGCAGCAGCCATGACCACACAGACCGAAGCCATATCGTGCCACTCTATCGCTATCCGGGAGATGTCCCCATCAGCCACGGCCAGAAGGATCGGGACAATGTCGGACTTCATCCTCATGAGAAGAGGCTGGCATTCCGGGTCGCCAAAGCGCGCATTGAACTCAAGTGTTTTTACCGAATCGCCATCTATCATCAGACCGGCATAAAGAACGCCGCGATAGGGTCTGCCTTCAGCAGCCATACCATCTACTGTCCGGCGCATAACCTCGACCATCGCCTTCTCATGAATTGCCGGAGTTACTACCGGAGCAGGCGAATAAGCCCCCATTCCGCCGGTATTCGGGCCGCTGTCCCCGTCGAATACCGCTTTATGATCCTGTGCACTCGCAAGCGGGATGATGTTCTTTCCGTCGGTGAATGCAAGAAAAGACGCCTCCTCACCGCGCAGAAACTCTTCGATGACCACTCTGGAACCGGCATCCCCGAAGGAGTTCCCGGAGAGCATCTCTTTCACTGCCGAAACAGCCTCATCCTCACTCCGGGCAACGATAACCCCTTTACCTGCAGCCAGCCCGTCCGCTTTCACGACAATTGGTGCACCGTGCTTCCTGATGAAGGCGACAGCCGGTTCGACTTCGGTAAAAACCTCGTAGAATGCCGTAGGGACATCGTACTTCTTCATCAGATCCTTGGAAAACGCCTTGCTTGCCTCAATAAGCGCAGCATTCCTCCTTGCGCCGAAAATCTTGAGCCCGTACTCCTCAAAAAGATCGACAATCCCCAAAGAGAGCGGCAGCTCCGGTCCGACAACAGTCAGACCGATTCCCTCTCTTTTAGCAAAAGCAAGCAGCGCAGGGAGGTCATCGACTTGTATCGGGACATTTTCTGCGATGCAGCCGATACCGGGGTTTCCCGGAGCACAGTAAATTTTCTCAACCAGCGGTGACTGCGCTATTTTCCAGACTAGGGCATGTTCACGCCCGCCGCTGCCGATGACAAGTACCTTCATGCGATCTCCTTTTCCCGGCTCATCAACCTTAATCAATTTTTCAGAATGTTATAGCCCATTTAACGATAAGCTTCAAGGCGTATTGACCACAAAGAGAGACACCGACAATACCGGGCGAAACAAATAACTGCTCACAAGGCTCCTCCGGTTTCTCTGGCAAGTGCTTTCAAACGGACCACTTCAACCTGGTCATTCTGTCTGCTGGCAATTTCAAGCAGAGTCGGCATGAGCATCGCCAGGAGCGGGGGCTTTATCCCGATTGCCCTCTGAAAAGAATCGCGACACTCTTCCAGATCCCCCTTGAGAAATGCAGCATAACCGAAATTCACCAGGACATCCGTATCACCGGGTGCCACCTCAACTGCCTGACGGAGATAGCGGAGCGATTTGTCGAGCATACCTCTTTCACCGTAAAGGACACCGAGCCCGTTAAGCCCTTTTAGATCTCTGGGTGAAATAGAGAGCACGCGGAGATAGGCTTCTTCAGCACCGGCAAGGTCCTGCTGGTCATGGCGTGTAATTGCGAGCATCAACAATGCCTGGTTGCTCTGTGGAACGCTTTGTGCGGTATGTGTCCAGAGGGTTAGCGCATTACGCCAGACGCGGGTCTGGCGCTGTGCAGTAATGGCCAGGGGAAGGGCCAGGATGAGCAGGCAGGCAATTCCCCAGTTCAGTCGGCGCTTTCCGGCAAAAGTCTCTGCAGTATCAGCCGTTATTGTCGCTATCAAGAGAGAGAAGCCGAGAAGAGGGAAGTAGAGATAACGATCCTGCATCAGTGTCGGGAGAGGGAAAATGTGCGCGATCGGCAGTAGGCCCAGCAGAAATAATGCAATAGCGAAACCGGCAAGCCGGCGCCGGGAAAAGAGGTAATAACTCAATATCAGGACAGCCCCAACAAGCAGGAGGGAAAGCAGCACCTCCAAGTCTACGGATGTCTTTACCGGTGGGCTGTAGATTGGAGCAAGGCGGGTCGGCCAGAAAAGCATACCCAGATAGCGGGCAAAAACAGGCATCATGGTCATGGCGTTGTTCAGTGGGTTGCCATCCACATAACTCACCAGCATCTTGCCAGAACGCTGGCTGAACAGCGTAACAGCCGTCAGCCCGGCGGAAAGAATAAGGAAGGGGATTTTGTCTGCAAATCCTTTCCTGATTCTTTCCAGACCACCACAATACCAGTCGAAAGAGATAATGAGCAGCGGAAAGATGACAACAACGGCCTTGCTGAGAAGAGCGGCGCAAAAGGAGAGCAGGGAAAGCAGGTACCACCTCCGGCGTTTCCTTTGCACTTCACTGCAGTAAAGGCTATAGGCATGGAGCGCAAGGAGGAAAAAGAGCATGGCCAGCAGGGTTTTTCGCTCCGATACCCAGGCAACAGACTCCACCTGAACCGGGTGAACCAGGAACAACACGGCGGCAGTCAGGGCAACCAACAGCCTGCCATCAAGCAGAAGAAAAAGCCTGAACGCGAGGAAAGCATTAATGGCATGGATAAGTACATTGGCAAGAAGATAGCCGTGCGGGTCCATCCCCCAGAAAGTGTAGTCAAGCATATAAGAGATGATATGCAGCGGAGCGTAGTTGCCGACATAAAAAGAGGAAAACGCCGACTTCAGATGAGCCAAGGTGAAACCGCGTACCGCCTCGTTTCCGGTCACATAGGCCTTGTCATCCCAGTTGAAGATAAATTCGTGCCCCAGAATCCCGCCATAAACGGCAAATGCCAGCATGAGAAACAACAGGAAGAGTGCACTATTACTATTAACTGACAAGCGAACATGATTCATCGACTTTTGCCGGGGCTGTTCCGTGGGTAGTCCATCTTGATTCGAAATCATGCCGACTTCCCGCTCAGCACCCTGAAGTCAGAAGCTTCGCCAGGATAGCGGCAGTTACCGCATACCTTGGCATCAGCCTTTTTGAGAAAGTCATCGTACCCGTTTTCAACAACCAGAACTTTCATCGGCTGTTCCCTTTCCCACAATATTCCGAAAAGATCTTTTCATATGCGGGAAGTCCTTTGACAGGATCGAGTTCATTATTCAGGATTACTGCTTGACATCCGTTGAAGCCGAAACGAAATGCCTTTGCCAGGTAGCGAAGAGCAATCTCTTTATGGTTCAGCATAGATTCAGCGCAAGCAAGACTGTAGGCAATATCAGGAGAGAACGGTTTCACTTTTTCTGCTACAAGAAATTTCTCACGGGCAAGCACAATATTCTTCTGGAACAGGTAAATGTTCCCCAGACAAAGATTTGCATTTGGCAAGTCGGATTTAAGCGAAAGTGCCTTGATGTAATAAGTCTTGGCCTTGTCTATGTCGCCTGTTTCATAGAAAAGATTGCCCAACAACTCATAAGGTGCGGCCCTGTCAGGAAAATTTGTTGTTGTCTCCAGTAATAACTGTTTGGCGTCAGCATAACGACCACTTTTAAAGTACACCTCCGCTAATGAATATTTTGCCACAGGGCTATCTGGAGTTTTTGCCACAGCATCAGTCCATAAGGAAACTGCATCGTGCCAGACCCTTGTCCGCTGATATGTGATTATTGCCAGGACAGACAGTATGATAACTGAAATCAAACAGACCAGCTGTCGCACTCTTACAGAATATGCTCGCGTAACCAGAGATAATCCAAGAGCCAGAAACGGCGCAACACCTACCATGGGATAATATAAATATCGATCATTCATAAGAGTGATGAGAGGCACTACCTGCGAAACAGGAAACAATCCCAGTGGGATAAGGGCCAGCCAGAAAAATAGTCTCCTGTCTCGCCGGGCAAGATACAAAGCACTACAAGATAAAAGGGCAAGCAGCAATGCTGAAAAAACAACTTCATAATCCACCACATTTTTTATGTCGGGTGCATACGCTGCACTGAGGCCGGAAGGCCAGAATATGATGCGAAGATAACTTGCAAGAACCGGCAACATTGTCAGAAGGGTGGCAAACGCACTCCCGCCGTGGAAAGATGTTCTCCCCCCTCCACCATACTCAAGTGATTGACTCAAAAGTGTTACTAATGCAGCAACCATGGCAATTACAATAAAAGGAACCTTGTCAGGCAAGGAACGAATAAACGATCGTTTCTCATAACATACGTCGTAAAGAAGGATCATTCCCGGAAAAATAACAGCAGCCGACTTGGTCAGAAGTGCTGCTGAAAAAGAAATTATCGACAACAAATAAAATAATTTCTTTCTGCCTGACTCCTGCCTATACATCAGATAGGCAATGAGCCCTAACAAGTAAAAAAACATCGATAGTAAGCTTTTTCGTTGCGATATCCAGGCTACAGATTCCACCTGAGCAGGATGAAGTAAAAACAGAAGAGCAGATCCGATCGCAGCAGGGAAAAGTCCAGTGATCCTGTGCACCGCTAAATAAAGGAGAAATCCGTTTATTCCGTGGAGAATCAGGTTGGTCAACAAGTAACCTGCTGGTTTCAGCCCCCAAAAAGAATAATCCACCATATAGGAGATAATTTGCAGAGGGGAATAATTACCAACATAAAAGGATGAAAAAGCACTCTGCAGATGAGCAAGAGTGAATCCGCGAATTGATTCGTTGTCTGTTACGTAAAGGTTGTCATCCCAATTGAGAATAAATTCATGCCTGAGAACTCCACCATAGACAGCTAAAACCACTACCAGAAGGAGGAGAAAAACCATAACATGCGTTTGTGGCTTACAAGTCTCTTCACCCAGCATAATGTCACCACTGAAGCTACTCAATGCCGGAAATGCCTCATGCCGGTAAACACCATCGCCATCCCGTGCTCATCAGCTGCCGCTATGACCTCGGCATCCCTCATACTCCCGCCCGGCTGGATCACAGCACTGATGCCGACTGCAGCGGCATTGTCTATGCCATCACGGAACGGGAAGAAGGCATCTGACGCCATTACCGCACCTTTCACCTCAAGACCTGCATGTTCAGCCTTGATAGCGGCAATTCGTGCGGAGTTTACCCGGCTCATCTGACCGGCACCCACACCCAATGTCATCCGGTTTTTCCCGTAGACGATCGCATTTGACTTGACGAACTTTGCGACTTTCCAGGTAAAGAGAAGATCCAGCAGCTCCTCATCTGTAGGGGCTCTTCTGGTGACCACCTTTATCTCTCCGGAGAGAAGAAGGTCAGCTTCCTGCACCAGCAGCCCGCCGTTCACCCGCTTGAAATCAAGCCGATCGGCACTCTTGGCCGGCCACATGCCGCATTCGAGCAGCCGTACATTCTTCTTGGCCGCAACAATTGCTATAGCCTCCGGAAGCACTTTCGGGGCAATGATGACCTCGACGAACTGACGATCGACAATAGCCTGTGCAGTCGGCCCGTCCAGATCCGAGTTCAGGGCGATTATCCCGCCGAAAGCCGATTCGGTATCAGTGGAATACGCCTTTTCATAGGCATCCAGAATAGAGCTGCCAATAGCAACTCCACAGGGGTTCGCATGCTTGACGATAACGCAGGAAGGCCCTTCCATGAACTGCTTGACACATTCAAGCGCCGCATCGGTATCGGCGATATTGTTGTAGGACAGCTCCTTGCCCTGAAGCTGTCGTGCTGTCGAGATCGACGCCTCTTTCACGTTCTTCTCTACATAGAAAGCTGCCGCCTGATGAGGGTTCTCACCATAGCGCATCTCCTGGGTTTTATTGTACTGGGTCGTCAGTGTTGCCGGGAACCGGTCGATCCCGTCACCGAGTCGTGTGCCGAGCCAGTTGGAAATCGCGCCGTCATACGCGGCAGTATGCTGGTAGACCTTCACTGCAAGACGGAAGTTCGTGCCTTTACTGACGGAACCTCCGGTCGCAGCCATCTCTTCAAGAACAGTCCGGTAATCTGCACAGTCGACCAGGACGGTCACATCCGCGTTGTTCTTGGCTGCCGAACGGAGCATTGTCGGGCCACCTATGTCAATATTCTCTATGGCATCTTCAAGGGTGCAGTCAGGCCTGGCAACCGTTGCCTCGAACGGATAGAGGTTCACGACGACCATATCGATCGGCTCGATCCCGTGTATTTTCATGGTCTCGACATGTTCAGGATTCCCCCTCATGCCGAGGAGGCCGCCATGCACCTTGGGATGAAGGGTTTTGACTCTCCCGTCCAGCATCTCCGGAAAACCGGTGAAGTCGGATACATCCTTGACTGTCAAGCCCGCTTCGCGAAGCAGCTTTGCGGTACCGCCGGTAGAGAGTATCTCAACCCCGTGGCGTGAAAGCTCTTTCGAAAATTCGATGATCCCTGTCTTGTCCGATACGCTGACAAGTGCGCGTGTTATTTTTGCCATTGTTGCTGCTCCTTTTGATGTAACACGGAATTGAATCGTTTCAAAAATTTATACCTGAAAAGGGGTTTCCTCAAAAAAGGGATAATTCTGAGCGTTGAAGAAACTGTTATATTGCCGAAAACCGGCACAGATTCAAGATAAAAACAGCTCTGGAGGTCAGAACCTGATCTTTATCTGCTTTTGTGTTTCAATGTCAGTAGCTGCTACGGCTACAACTCTCCGGTTCCCGTCCGCAACGATCTCTACCGGGCCTGTCGCGCCGGAAACAGCTCCGTTTTTGGGGAGATAGACGACCCGGAAGTGGACATCACCTCCGCTGTCAGCTATTTTCGAGTTCCTGTAGACAAAGCGGCGGCCACGATTTGTCTCCACCGGCTGAGACAAGGTCACCTCACGCCCCGGAGCAGTTTTTATCGACAGCAGTGCACCGGGTGCATATTCAAATACCTTGATTTTGGGGACTTGCCACGGCAGGCCAGTGACCAGTGCCGGCGAAGAGGACTCGAACATGAGCCGCAGACCTTCGACCGGAGCAAAATGAAAACTCTGAACAGCGGCAGAGGTCCCATCGGCATAAAACAGACGCGAGACTATTAATTGATACAACTGCGGTCTGGGCACATAGCTGGCCAAACCGGTTCGAGTATCCCGTTGCAAGGAGAAGAGATCCGCCTCGCTGCCGATAAGCCCGGCATACATCCTGAGATCGGTCATGAGATTATCAACCACCAGATACTTGATACCGTTTCGCTTTAGCAAAGTGTCCAGTTCCTTTTCATCAGTTGCGAGAAAACATCGCGCAGCTTCCTCCATGCCGTAGGTTTCCGTACCGTAATTCGTGGCCAGCGAAGGCCGCTGCGCAACTGTTTCGATCCACCCGCCGTAGTCCCATCGAGCAAGAACGCCATAAGCCGGCTTCTGATCAGGGCGGTACGGATCTCCTGCCGGCGGTGTTTTCTCTCGAAGCCACTGCATGGTCTCCTCAACGTCACCGCGAAAAACATCAGCGACTTTCTGCTCCTTGAGCGCCGTAAATGTGAGCAGCGCAGGTATCTGCAGGACGAAAAGCGAAGCAAGCATGACAGCAACGGCAAACCATTGCGGACGGATGAATGGAGCAATCAAGGCCATGCATATTCCGGACGCCAGTGCAATATTGAGCGCAAGGTATTCGGAAAAACGCTGCCTTGCAATTGCAGCTATCAGCATCACCACCCCCCATATTATCAGCAGGCGGCGCTCCTTCAGATTTTCATACTGTTGCCTTGTAAGCAGAAGCAGCCCGAACGGGAGTAAAAGGGAAACAAGGCCGAATCCCCGGATGAAAGCGGTCAGGTCGGTATTCCGCTGGTACTGAACTATCGAGTCCAGCCAGGCGTTGCCGCCGCGCATGAGAGAAAAGCCAGAGAGCAGCTGCTCCTGCAGGAGTATCAGCAGCAACAGCGCTGCGCCACCCCCATAGATGAGTCCGGTCACACAGCTCTTTTCGAAACCTCGGGAAACCGCAAGGATTGTCACTCCGGCTCCGGCAAAGAGAATCACATGGAACCAGGAGATGATATTGAAGCTGAACAGCTGACGACTCCCCCACAGGTCGGTAAGACAGATCAGTGCCAGGAACAGTGCGGTTGTCAGGTACATGATCGCACCGGCATTTCCGGTGATCCGGCATTTCCGGTGATCTTTTCTTTCGCTCCAGAGGCGGAAGAGCAGATCAACACCTATCAGGGCAAGGAAAGCGATTCCGCCACGCCAGATGCTTAGATAGAGCATCGCAGCAACACCGGCCATCAGCCAGGGGCGAAGGTTTTCGTCGCCATGCATGGTTTTCAGGTAACTCCAGAAGGCAAGAAGCAGAAAAAGTGGTTCCACCATCTCATTATCGAACCGGCCAAGAATGGTGGCCTCAATATGTGCAGGAATGACAGCAAGAACCAGCCCGGCAGCCAGGCCGGCGGGGAGGCCGGCAATACCGGCAGTAAAACGGCAGAGGATCGCCGCAGTCACTGCTCCGGTCAGCGGTGGGATAACAGCAATAACCCTCTCGATAGCGGGGATGAGCAGAGGTGATGACCTGAAGGGCCGCGCTAGAGCGGCTAGCAGATACTCCATGGTCGGTGGAGTTATCACACCGGTCCCTTGAGGAAACCCCTGAAAGTAGTCATGGATTGCAGTGGAGGGGAATGATGCAAGGTAGACCAGGATTTTCCGCAGCCGCATATAACAGTCCGGATCATAGTAGTAAATCCGTCCGTTACTGAAAACATGCTCCCACGGCAAAAGCCGGAAAACAAGGGCGATGATGAAAACCAGGATAACCGCAGCTCCGGTTCCCCACTGCCGGTTGATCGGCGATGTTTTGGGTAAAGTCATTAAAACTCACCTGGTTCATGTAGATGGCTATTCGGGAAATTGATATGCATAAGGAAATGCCGTTCAAAAAGCGGGGTTCCGGATAGCGGGATTATCCTGAGTGAGGTCGAAAGTTTCTCGATCGCTTCCGCGGAGGAGGGAGAAGAGAGCTGACAGATCACTCCGGCCAGTGCCCCCTCGCGAATGAACCGGGAATTGTTTACCATGTTTTGAGTAAGAACACCAATTGATTTCAGGCTGTCGAAGGAAAGTGATGTTCCGAAAGAACCGGTAATAATAACCTCTTTCAACGAGTCGGCAACAATCCCTGCCTTATCCAGAAGCACCTCCAGACCTGCCCTCACTGCCGCTTTGGCAAGCTGAATCTGCCGGATATCAGCCTGTGAAAGTGACACGAAACCGGCGGCATCACGATACAGCAGGAAGTGCCGTTCTCCCTCCAGCTCCTGGATCCTGCTCCCCAAGGGAGAGGATATCTCGGACTGATCAAGGAGACGGCCTGTCGGGTCCATCACCCCTTCTTCAAGCAGCAGCGAAACCGCATCGATAACCCCGGAGCCGCAGATCCCGACCGGATGAGCAGCTTCAATTGACTCGGTGACCAGTCGTCCTTCGCACTGCCGGACAGAGAAGATCGCACCCGGAAGAGCCGCCATCCCGCAAGACAGGTTACCCCCTTCGAAAGCGGGTCCGGCAGCAGCAGACGTTGCATAAAGAGTTCCTCCCGACAGGAGGGCAATCTCTCCGTTCGTGCCGAGATCCAGAAAAAGGCAAGGTTCGGACCCTCTGGGGCCTAAAGGGTTCGGGGTTCGGGGTTCGGGGAACCCCAGTCCGTAAAGGAATGCAACTGTATCGCCGCCTACGTAACCACCGGCAGAAGGGAAGATGTACAGGGGGAAACTGACTGACCAGCCGAGATCCATGGTGTCGATCCTGTGAGCTTTTGTCACCCGTGGCCTGTAGGGAAGGTGCGCTATCGACTCCACCGGCAGACCCAGCAGCAGATGACTCATGGTCGGATTGCCCGCAAGAGCGATCATCTCGACCTGAGCTGCGTCTACCCCGGCAGCAGCGATCAATTCCCCGGCCACCCGTGAGAGTTCACTGTTGACAAGCGTCTTCAGCTCCTCCAGGTTTTCAGAGGATCGGCAGGCATACTCAAGACGTGACACGACATCCAGACCGTGGATCCTTTGCGGGTTCAGGCTGCCTCTCTTTCCGAGGATCTCCCCGCCAGGCAGGCCGACAATCGCCGCTGCTATGGTTGTCGTACCCAGATCTATCGCAACGGCATATCGTTCAGATGACAGCAACAGGGCTTTCCCCCTTTGCCAGGACCGACCCGATGACAGCAGCATACAGACCCTCTTCCGAGGATTTTCTGAGATAACTCTCGGCACCTTCCGGCGGCAGGGAGATCAAGAGCCCGCCGGAAGTCTGCGGATCGAAGAGGGGAAGCAGGCTGTCAGCTGAGTGCGGCAGCCCGGAGATCCTCCGGCCGAAGTGATCCCGGTTCCGGTACGCCCCTGCCGGGACCATCCCTCCGGCAACCAGGTCCGCGACACCGTTCATCAGGCCGATATCATCGATCTGAAGAGAGAGCGTCACCTCCCCCGCTCCTGCCATCTCACAGGCATGGCCGATCAGACCGAAACCGGTGACATCGGTTGCAGCTGAAGCGCCGCACGACAGCATCAACTCCGAGGCACGCCGGTTACTCCGGGTCATCCAGCCGACTGCTTCACGGATCTGCTCAGCTGAAGCGATCTCTCCCTTGATGGCTGTCGAGATGATCCCTGTCCCCAGCGGCTTGGTCAGGATCAGGCGATCTCCCGGCCGTGGCGTATTATTTCTGACTATCCGCTCAGGATCGACAAGTCCGGTAACAGCAAGTCCATACTTGAGTTCATCGTCCTCGACCGTATGGCCGCCGACAAGACAGACCCCGGCTTCACTCAGTACCTGCTGACCGCCGCGCAGGATCTCTGCCATGACCTCCCTGTCCAGGGAACAGGAGGGGAAGAAGACCAGATTCAGTGCCGTGACCGGGCGTCCACCCATGGCATAGACATCCGAGATGGCATTGGTCGCAGCTATCCTGCCGAAGGTGAACGGATCGTCCACCAGTGGGGTTATTACATCGACCGTCTCGACAAGCGCCAGATCAGGAGAGATCCTGTAAACGCCCGCATCATCCGAACTCTCCGGCCCGACCAGAAGGCAGGGGTCAGTTGAAGAGCCGATCTTTGCAATTATTTCCTCCAGACCCGCCGGGCCCAGTTTCGCGGCTCAACCGGCTGCCTTGACCAGCTGGGTCAGCATTATCTTTTCAGTCAACAAAGATCACCTCCTTTCACAAAATAGCGCTTCGACTCCGCTCAGCGCACGCCTGTCCCCTGAGCGGAGTCGAAGGGAACTTACTCAGAAGATCAAAAAAAACCTCAATGGTTGTACACCCTCGGCACCCGCTTGCTGATACCACAGAATACCTCATAAGGGATGGTTCCGGACCACTCTGCGATCTCTTCGGCCCTGACACAGTTACCAGCTACGTCTGACCCCATAAGCACCACCTCGTCTCCGGTCACGACATCCGGCACATCGGTCACATCCACCATTATCCAGTCCATGCAGACGGTCCCGATGACCGGAGCGCGCACTCCCCGTATCAGGACTTCACCCTTATTTGTGAGTGAGCGGCGGTATCCGTCCGCATAGCCGACCGGAACGCTCGCCACCCGGGTCCTCCCCTTTGTGGTAAAGCGCCTGGCATAGCTTATGTTTGTGCCCGGCTCGACCCACTTGAGCATCGCCACTCTGCTCTTGAGGGACATCACCGGTTTGACATCCATAATCGTTGAAAAATCTGAAGAAGGGAGCGCTCCGTAAAGAGCTATACCGGGACGGACCAGGTTGCAGCCGGGGAGATCGAGCCCGAATGCAGCAGCACTGTTGGCTATATGGAGGTAGCGGGGTATCAGGCCAAAGACCTCTGCACTCTTGACGGCTCCCATAAAGAGCTCTAACTGGTTCACGGTATACGCTCGCCCTGAATCGTCAAGCTCATCGGCAGACGCAAAATGGGAAAGAATCCCTTCAAGCTCGATGTTCTCAAGTTTCTGCAGTTCGCTGAAAAAGACCGGTGCATCGGCAGCGGGTATCCCGAGCCGCCCCATCCCGGTATCGATCTTTACATGGATCTTCGCCTTCCGGTACAGTCTGCCCGCAGCCTGATCGAGTGCTCTCGCCTGATCAATGTCAAAAACTGTTGTCGAGAGGTTGAACCCGACACACTTTTTCTCCTGTCCGGGGTAGATTCCGCCCAAAATCAGGACTGTCCGGTCGATGCCGCTCTTTCTGAGCTGTATCCCTTCGGCAAGAAACGCCACTCCGAAAGCAGTGACCCCGAGCGATTCGAGTTCCTGCGAGACATCCATGAACCCGTGCCCGTACGCGTCGGCCTTGACGATTGCAAGCACACCGCATTCAGGGTTTACCGCCTCTCGTATCCTGGCGTAGTTATAGCGAAGAGCCGATAGATTAATTTCTGCCAATGTCGGTCTGCTGTCGGACATAAGAAACTCCTGTAACTGTTCACCGTTTTTTTACCATTCATGCCGGAGAGTGTAAAGCATGAATAGATGCTTAGGCAGGGAAAGCCGTTGACTTTCAGGCCGTTATCGTCTAGCTTGTCGCAAGCATGCCAGCTGGGGGAGCTCGACAGAGCTGAGATGAGGCTGACCTTAAACCCCTACCACCTGATCCGGATAACGCCGGCGTAGGGAAGCGGCCAGAACAGACCTGCTGTACATAATCTCTCTGGAAGCCGTGACCCTTGTCACGGCTTTTTTATTGGAGCTGAATTGAAGCAAGACAGTAAAACAGAAAAGCTCGCCCTGACAAACAGGATAAGTGCGTTAACGGAGTCATTGTCTGCCAGAAAAGAGCAGAAAATAACTCCTAACTTACTAAAAGGGCTCTACCTGATAGCAGACGAAAAAGAAGCTCTGTTGGAACGGGTCAGCGAAGCCCTGCCCTATGCAGGAGCGCTTCAGTTCCGCGCAAAGGAACGAAGTCGCGATGAAAAGCTGAGGCTCGGCAGAGAGCTTGCGGCACTTTGCAAAAAAGCAGGGGTTCTCTTCATCGTCAACGACGACCCGTATCTTGCCGTTGAACTCGACGCAGACGGAGTGCATCTCGGCCAGGAGGACGGCGACCCGGCTGAAACCCGCAGGATCATCGGCACAGGCAAGCTGATCGGCATTTCGACCCACTCTCTGCAGGAGGCTCTTGCAGCCGAATCTGCGGGAGCTGACTACATAGGTTTCGGCGCCATGTTCCCGACCGGCAGCAAGCGGGTAACACATTTCACAAGCCTGGAAACGCTCGCAGAGACACGGCAAAAGATCTCAGTGCCGATTGTCGCCATCGGCGGCATCAACAGGGATAACGCCCCTGCTGTCATCGATGCCGGCGCAGATGCCGTTGCAGTCATCTCGGCAGTACTGTCGCATTCTGAACCATCACTGGCAGCTGAAGAGCTCCGCCTCCTGTTTAACCGGAGAAAAGAGTTCCCACGCGGTGCACTCCTTACAGTTGCAGGGAGCGATTCCGGCGGCGGCGCCGGGATACAGGCCGACCTTAAGACAATGACGCTCCTCGGGAGCTACGCTTCATCGGTGATTACAGCACTTACTGCGCAGAACACCCTCGGCGTGACCGGGATCCATCCGGCTCCAGCCGAGTTTGTAGCGGCACAGATGGATGCAGTCCTCTCGGACATACCGGTTGACGTGGTTAAGACCGGGATGCTTTTTTCGGCCGGAATTATTCAGGTAGTTGCAGAGAGGCTCTCTTCTTTCAGGAAGAGAATCCTGGTGGTAGATCCGGTAATGATCGCCAAAGGCGGAGCAAGTCTGCTCGCACGGGACGCGGTTGACGCCCTTAAAGCGGACCTTCTCCCCCTGACCTATCTGCTTACCCCGAATATCCCGGAAGCCGAGGCCTTGACCGGCATCACGATAGACAGCGAGGCCGACCGGGAGAGTGCCGTCAGAGCCCTCCATGCCATGGGGTGCCGGAATGTCCTCCTGAAGGGGGGACACCAGCGGGGTGACGAGGCTATAGATCTACTGTTCGACGGGACCTCGTTTACCCGTTTTTCCGCGCCGCGAGTGAATTCTGTCAACACTCACGGCACCGGCTGCACCCTCTCTGCTGCAATCGCGACGTTCCTGGCCCAAGGGGAACCGCTAACGGAAGCTGTCAGAATGGCGAAAAAATTCATAACCGAAGCGATCCGGTTGGCACATCCCATGGGGAAAGGGCATGGACCGGTGAATCATTATGCGGCAGCACGAGAAACAGAGAAGGGTGAAGGGTGAAGGGTGAAGAAAGTCTTTTTTCACTTTTCACAGCGACCGCAGGGAGCGATTCACCTTTCACCGAATTATAAAGGAGCATCTCATGACAACGACCCAGCTTGACTACGCCCGACAGGGGATAATCACCGAGAAGATGCAGGACGCCGCTGCTGCCGAAGGTGTGGCCCCGGAGTTCATCCGGGCCGGCATTGCCGCCGGCAACATCATCATCTGCCACAACATAAAGCACCTGAACGGGAAACCGCTCCCGGTCGGCAAAGGGCTTCGGACCAAGGTGAACGCCAACATCGGCTCGTCTTCGGACGATCTCGACATCTCGAAAGAGCTTGAGAAGGCCCGGACAGCAGTCAAATACGGTGCTGACGCCATCATGGACCTCTCGACAGGCGGGCCGGTCGATGAGATACGTCGTGCCATAATAGCCGAGACAAGCGCCTGCATCGGTTCGGTACCGCTTTACCAGGCAGCGCTTGATGCGGTCAGGGTCCGGAAGAAAGCGATCGTCGACATGACCGTGGATGAGATGTTCGCCGGCATCATCAAGCATGCCGAGGACGGTGTGGATTTCATAACCGTACACTGCGGCGTCACCAGAAGCACGGTTGAACGGATGAGGAACGAAGGACGGATCATGGATGTGGTCTCGCGCGGCGGTGCCTTCACCATCGAGTGGATGGCGTACAACAACGCCGAAAACCCGCTCTTCGAGCACTTCGACAAGCTGATAGAGATCTCCAGGGAGTATGATCTGACTCTCTCTCTTGGCGACGGGTTCCGACCCGGCTGCCTTGCTGATGCGACTGACCGGGCCCAGATCCATGAACTGATCCTGCTGGGAGAGTTGACCCAGAGAGCGCAGGATGCCGGTGTCCAGGTGATGATCGAAGGTCCCGGACATATGCCGCTGAACCAGATCGAGGCAAACATCCTCCTCCAGAAGAGGCTCTGCCACGGGGCGCCGTTCTATGTGCTAGGACCGCTCGTCACCGATATCGCCCCGGGCTACGACCATATCACCTGCGCTATCGGCGGGACAGTCGCTGCTGCTGCGGGTGCAGACTTCCTCTGCTATGTAACGCCTGCAGAGCACCTGAAACTCCCGTCAGTACAGGATGTGAGGGATGGAGTCATCGCCTCGCGGATAGCAGCACACGCCGGAGATATCGTCAAAGGGGTGAAAGGGGCCATTGACAAGGATATTGCCATGGCAAAATGCCGCAAAAAACTCGACTGGGAAGGTCAGTTCGCCCTGGCCCTCGATCCGGACCGGGCGCGTCAGCTCCGTGCCGAGTCCGGAGTCGCGGATCACGGCGCCTGCACCATGTGCGGTGAGTTCTGCGCCTACAAAGTCATGGATGACGCGATGGGGAAACAGCAGGCAGCTTCATAAGCAGTGATTGACGTAGGGTAAAAAATTGGTTACAAACGTGTCAAGCCGATTTAGCTCAGTTGGTAGAGCACATCACTCGTAATGATGAGGTCATCAGTTCGATTCTGATAATCGGCTCCAGAAAATCAAGGGGTTAGCGTCATGCTAACCCCCTTTTTTATGCCGTCTTTGCCTCTCTGTAATGTAAATTGTCATGTGAAGAAGAAAGGCGGCTCAATACATCAACAGCGGTCTTCAGGTGATCCGGCGCAAGGTGTGTATAACGAAGAGTCATTGTAAGGGAAGCATGCCCCAAGAGTTTTGACACGGTTGTTATATCAACCCCATTCATAACAAGTTGACTTGCAAAGGTGTGTCGTAAATCGTGAAAGTGAAAGTCTGTCAACTTCGCTTTCCGGCAAGCGGTAGCAAAGGACCGTTTCACGTCAAAGAATCGGCCTGAAGCCGGGCGTTTCTTTCCGCCTTCCTTTACCGGCGGGCGTTCTTTTACAGTGTCCGGGTTTACGAATACATAAGGAACATCAAGCCTTCTGACAATCCCTTTCAGAGCGGCCCGGACGGTAGCATTTATGGGAATTTCCCGGCGCTTTCCGCTCTTCGTGTCATCAAGTAAGATGAAGCCATGTATCAAGTCAACCCGGTCCCAGGTCAAGCCCAGAATTTCACCCCGGCGACAACCTGTATTAAGAGCAAGAGTAACAATCGGTTTAAGGTGGTTATCACAGGCTTTCAGCAAGGCGGCGGCTTCCTCAAATGATAGATACCGTAACCGGCGGTTATCAACCTTCGTCAACTTTACTTTCCTGATCCTCTTAAAAACATCTTCAGTTATCATTTCCCAATCAAGCGCTTTCGTGAACATATGCTTCAGACAGGCAAGGCAACGATTTACAGTAGCGGGCTTGACCGGCGGGCGCGGTTCTTTTTGTCCCTTCAATGGTGGCCTTGATTCTGACAATCGGCGTGATTGCCATATTTCAACAGCGGAAAGAGTCATATTTGCAAGCTTGATGTTTGCAAATTCACGGCGTAGCTGTTCAATGAATACTACCTTCATCTTTACCCCTTTCTGGTTAGCAATGAATACCTTGTATTTGTCGGCAAGGTCGCTGAAGGTGTGGTTCCGATCCCGGCGGCGCGTGACCGGCTCTTTCCCCTGGTCAACATCAATCCGCCTTTGTGCAAGGATCAATTCAGCATCGGCCTTCAGGTCGCTTCCGGTGCTTTCATACTTCTGCTTTCCGTCAAGCCCCATGAAGGTTATCCAGTAAACCCGGCCCCGGCGGTAAATCCCTTTTGTTTTTCTGACTTTCGGCATGATTTCGGCCCCCTTTCAACAAGTGCAAACGTAAAAGCAAAAAATAAAAGTGTGAATAAAGGTCACTTTTGTCACTCGGTCATAATCCTTCAATTTTATTAGTGAAATTTCGTGACGTTGCCCGTGACTTTTCGCATGATCTTTGCGGAAATGGCAAAGAGGGAAACGCTTCACGAAACCATAATTCCCCATCTTGCCCGCCCAAAATAACAGCCATCAATTGAACTACTTCGAGCAAATGCTTCCCGCCCTTATAATTTTCTGAAATTAACAACCAATGGCTTTTCCTATCTTCAGGTGACTTCTTCTTGATCTCTTCAACCGCCTGCCAAAACCTCTTATCCTTTTCTGATTCAGCCATTATTGCCCCCTTTTTATTAATGGTAACTTTTATATAATTATTATCATGGTAACATTGTCTTTTCAATATCTTTATTACTTATTGTTACGTTGACAATTAAACAGTTATCAAGATATTCTTCCGGTCATGCCCCGGCCCAAAAGTGACATAATCCGTATTCAATCCGGCTTGCGATTGCGCCCCGAAATCATCAAGGCGCTTCGTCATCTTGCACTTGACCTTGAACAGCCCTTGAATGTTCTTGTTGAAGCGGCGGCTGAAGAGTTACTTCAAAAGCATGGTCATGTGATCCCCGGCCCCCAGGTGAAGAAGTAACCCGGCCCGCCCCTCAATATCCCAAGTGAAGAAGAAGGGCAAGGTCACGATCCGCCCGGCCCCTGGTAATCGAAAGCCCCTTTCAAGTCAATGGAAGGGGCTTTTTCTATCCTGATTTTTCCCG